>NZ_JBASOH010000050.1:0-84753 GCF_049658005.1 Azovibrio sp.
ATCCTGCGGTGGACTTCCGGAAATGAGTTTCGCTGATAGAATCCGGCCCATGCGCCGCTGGCTGACCATCCTCCTTCTCGTTTTTCTGCCGTTCCAGTTCTCCTGGGTTGCGGCTGCTGGCTATTGCCAGCACGAGACCGGGTCGGCTGCTCAGCACTTCGGTCATCATGACCACAAGCATCAGGCCGCTGCCGATCACGTCGGCACCCCGGACGCTAAAACCCTCGGTGGTGGCGTTGATGGCGATTGTGTAGCCTGCCATGCCGGTTGCGCTGCCGCGATCTTTAGCATCGTCAGCTTGCCAACTTCCGCCATCGCGTCTTTTGCGATTCCCTGGTTACCGGGGCATCTGAACGAGCCACCTCTCGCGCACCCCGAACGTCCCAACTGGTACTCGCTCGCCTGATACGGCGGGACGGATGCCTGTTCTCAAGTCAGCACGCGCTTTGTAGCCAGTGCTCTCCGTTTCGCCGAATTTATCCTGTAATTTCTGGAGAATTCGATGCGAAGACGTCTATTGCCGCTTGGGTTGGCGGCGCTGTTATTCAACCCCTCTTTTGCACAAACGATCGATATCGGACGTGGTGGCACTTACGAAATCAGTAACGGCAGCGCGCCGCGTGCTGTCGAACCGACATCCTCACTCAGCCTGAAGGCGGCGCTGTCCCTGGCGTTTGGCGCCAGCCCGGAACTGTCGGGCGCCAGACGCGAATTGGAGGCGATCGAAGCAACGATCATTCAGGCGCAAGTCCGCCCGAATCCAGAGCTTGCAACGCTGATCGAGGATACCCAGAAGGCGACCCGGACGACGACCCTGCAGTTGAACCAGCCGATCGAACTGGGTGGCAAGCGCGCCGCCAGGATCGATGCCGCCGAGCGAGGCCGCGATGCCGCAACGGTGGAACTGGACGCCAAGCGCGCTGAAATTCGTGCCGCCGTGGTGGCGTCCTTCTTCGATGTGCTCATTGCCCAGGAACGTTTGCGCCTGGCGCAGGGCTCGGTCGAGTTGGCGCAACGCGCCAGCGGCGCCGCCTCGCGCCGGGTCACAGCCGGCAAGGTGTCACCGGTCGAAGAAACCAAGGCCCGCGTGGCCGAAGCCGGGGTGCGGATTGAATTGACGCTGGCGGTCAGTGAACTGGCGACGGCACGCAAGCGACTCGCTGGCATTTGGGGCAATCCGGCACCGCGTTTCGAGCGCGCCGAAGGGGATCTGAATGCCTTGCCGCCGCTCCCAGCGCTGGCCGATTTGAACGCCCGCCTGGCCACGTCGCCCAATCTATTACGGGCAAAAATCGAGGTTGACCGCCGGCAAGCTCTCGCGGAGATTGAACGCAGCCGGCGCGTTCCGAACGTGACCGTCAGTCTGGGCGCCAAACGCGATGAACAACTGGGTAGAAATCAGGCGATTCTCGGCTTGTCGATTCCCCTTCCCGTGTTCGACCGTAATCAGGGCAACCTGCTGGAAGCACTGCACCGTACTGACAAGGCGCGGGACGACCTGTCGGCCACCGAAATCCGCCTGTCCAACGAGTTGGCACTGGCCTATGAGCGACTGAATAGCGCACGCTGGGAGACGGAGTCGCTGCGGCAGGACATTCTGCCCGGGGCGCAAAGTGCCTACGATGCCGCGACCAAGGGCTTTGAACTGGGCAAATTCAGCTTCCTCGACGTGCTGGATGCCCAACGCACGTCATTCCAGGCCAAATCTCAATATCTGCGCGCTCTGGCCGAAGCGCATCGATCTGCGGCCGAGATCGAACGCATTCTCGGTGAGGCATCGGCCAGTTCCCCCTCTGCCTCAGCCGCTACAAAACCGTAGGAACCCCATGAAAATCGATTTCAAGAAGAAACAAACGCTTTCCATTGCCGGCGTTCTGGTGGCCGGCGTCTTACTTGCCGGACTGATCCTCGGCACCGACAAGTCGCAACCGGAAAACGACGAGCATGGTCACGGCAGTCACACGGAAGCGGCTACGCATGCCGACAAGGAACACCACGGTGAGCCGGCCAAAGACGGCCATGCGGACGACAAGGGGCACGCCGACGAAGAACACCATGAGGCGAGCGCTCCCCGGAAAGGCCCGCACGGCGGGAAACTGTTCACGCAGGAAGGGTATGGCGTCGAGGTCACCATCTTTGAACAGGGCGTCGAGCCGGAGTTTCGCGTCTACGCCTATCAGGATGGCAAGGCGCTCGACCCGGCGGCCAGCCAGGTCAGTCTCACTCTCGAGCGCCTGGGGCGCCCGCCGCAGGCTTTCACCTTCGTGAAGGAAAAGGACTACCTTAAGGGTAATGCGGTGGTCGAAGAGCCGCATTCGTTTGCCGTAACGATCGCCGCCCAGTACGGCAACAAGGCTTATCGTTTCGCTTACGAGCAGATCGAGGCACGCGTCGCCATGTCCGATCAACAACTCAAGCAGAACAACGTCGAGGTGCTGACGGCCGGACCGGCGCGCATCAAGAGTGCCCTGCAACTGATCGGTGAAATCCGCTTCAACGAGGATCGCCAGGTGCACATCGTGCCGCGCTTGACCGGCATCGTCGAATCGGCGGCGGCCAATGCTGGTGATCAGGTGCGCAAGGGCCAGGTTCTTGCCGTGATTTCCAGCCAGGCACTGGCCGACCAGCGCAGCGAACTGCTGGCTGCGCAGAAGCGCCTGGCGCTGGCGCGCACGACCTATGCCCGCGAGAAGAAACTGTGGGAAGAGAAAATTTCCGCCGAACAGGACTATCTGCAAGCCGGCAACGCCCTGCAGGAAGCCGAAATCGCCAACCAAAACGCCCAACAAAAACTGGCTTCGCTCGGCGGCGAACTACGCGGCAGCGGCAATCTGACGCGCTACGAGATTCGCGCCCCGATTGATGGTGTGGTGGTCGAGAAGCACCTCTCTCTGGGCGAAGCGGTCAAGGAAGACGCCAACATCTTCATCATCGCCGACCTGTCCACGGTGTGGGCCGAGATGACGATTTATGCCAAAGACCTCAACACCGTCAAGGTTGGCCAGAAAGCCAGCGTCAAGGCGACCGCGTTTGAATCCCAGAGCAGCGGCACCGTTTCCTACGTTGGCTCGCTGATCGGAGAGCAGACCCGGACCGCGAAGGCGCGGGTCGTACTGCCCAACCCGAAAGGCATCTGGCGCCCCGGTCTGCCGGTCAACATCGAAGTGGTGGCCGACGAGGTCGAGGTGCCGGTGGCGGTCTCGGCGGAGGCGATCCAGAGCGTGCGCGACTGGACCGTCGTATTTGGCCGCTACGGCGACAACCTAGAAGCGCGGCCCGTGCAACTGGGGCGCAGCGACGGCAAATTCACCGAAGTCGTCAGCGGGCTCAACGCGGGTGAGCAGTACGCCGCGCAAAACAGCTTCCTGATCAAGGCCGATCTGGGCAAATCCGGCGCCAGCCACGACCACTAGGAGATCATCATGAAACAGATCATCGCCATTGTGCAACCTCACCGTCTGGAACAGATCGAACACGCCCTGCATGGCCTGGCGCATTTGTCCGGATTCACCATCTTTCCGGCGCGCGGCCATTCCCGCGGAAAAGGTCCGCACCACGCCTTCGCCGCCACCGAGTGGAACCCCGACGCCCACGACCGCCTGGTCTTGATGATGTTCTGCCCCGATGAGCAAGCGCCAACGGTGGTCGAGGCCATTCGCGTCGCTGCCCATACCGGCCTTGCCGGCGACGGCTTGATTGCGGTTTCCGAACTTGCCGACGTGTCACGCATCCGCTCCGGCGAACGCGGCGACGCGGCGCTCTAACCGAAAGATTCCCATGTTCGAAAAAATCATCCGTTTCGCCATCGAGCAGCGCTGGTTAGTGCTGCTGATGGTGCTCGGTATGGCAGCGCTGGGTGTTTATAACTACCAGAAGTTGCCGATCGATGCCGTACCCGACATCACCAACGTGCAAGTGCAGATCAACACGGCGGCCCCCGGTTATTCGCCGCTTGAAGCCGAGCAGCGCATAACCTACCCGATTGAAACCGTCATGGCCGGCTTGCCCGGCCTGCAACAGACCCGTTCGCTGTCGCGCTACGGCCTGTCGCAGGTCACCGTCATCTTCGAGGACGGTACTGACATCTACTTCGCCCGCCAACTCGTCAATGAACGCATCCAGCAGGCGAAAGGGAAACTGCCGGCCGGCACCGAGCCCGGCATGGGACCGATATCCACCGGCCTGGGGGAAATCTTCATGTGGACGGTCGAGGCGAGCGACGGTGCGCTCAAGGCCGATGGCACGCCCTATACGCCCACCGATTTGCGCGAGATCCAGGACTGGATCATCAAGCCGCAGTTGCGCAATGTGCCGGGCGTGACCGAGATCAACACCATCGGCGGCTACGCCAAGGAGTTCCAGGTTGCCCCCTTGCCCGACAAACTCGTTTCCTACGGTCTGGCCATGCCGGACCTGGTCGCCGCGATCGAGCGCAACAATGCCAACGTCGGCGCCGGTTACATCGAAAAGCGCGGCGAGCAGTATCTGATCCGCGCCCCGGGTCAGGTGGCTGACATTGCCGACATCGGCAACATCGTGGTCAGCAGTCGCCAGGGCGTCCCGATCCGTATCCGCGATGTCGCCGAGGTCGGCATCGGCAAGGAGCTGCGCACCGGTGCGGCGACCGAGAACGGGCGCGAGGTGGTGCTCGGCACAGTGTTCATGCTGATCGGCGAGAACAGCCGCAAGGTCTCTCAGGCCGTCGCCAAGCGTCTGGACGAGATCAACCGGACACTGCCGCCAGGCGTGGTGGCCCAGACTGTTTATGACCGGACGATACTGGTGGACAAGGCGATCGACACGGTCAAGAAGAACCTGATCGAGGGGGCCCTGCTGGTCATCGCGATCCTGTTCCTGTTTCTCGGTAATATTCGGGCGGCGATCATCACCGCCCTGGTCATTCCGCTCGCCATGCTGTTCACCTTCACCGGCATGGTCAGCAACAAGGTCAGCGCCAACCTGATGAGCCTGGGTGCACTGGACTTCGGCATCATCATCGATGGGGCAGTGGTGATCGTGGAAAACTGCGTGCGCCGGCTGGCCCATGCACAAGCCGTAGCGGGTCGGCCGTTGACGCGCAACGAACGGTTTCATGAAGTGTTCTCGGCGGCCAAGGAATCGCGCCGTCCGCTGTTGTTCGGCCAACTCATCATCATGGTGGTGTACTTGCCGATCTTCGCGCTCACCGGCGTCGAAGGAAAAATGTTCCATCCAATGGCGTTCACCGTGGTCGCCGCCTTGCTGGGCGCCATGATCCTGTCGGTTACCTTCATCCCGGCCGCCGTGGCGCTGCTGATCGGCGACAAGGTCAGCGAAAAGGAGAGCCGCCTGATGCTGTGGGCCAAGCGAGGCTACGCGCCGATGCTCGATCGGGTGATGCTCAACAAGCCCCTCGTCCTGACCATTGCGGCGGTCGCCGTCATCCTCTCCGCCTTGCTGGCCACCCGCATGGGCAGTGAGTTCGTGCCCAGTCTCAACGAAGGCGACATCGCGCTGCATGCCTTGCGCATTCCCGGGACCAGCCTGTCGCAGGCGATCGAGATGCAAACGGAACTGGAGCGAACCATCAAGCAGTTCCCGGAGGTCGACAGGATTTTCGCCAAACTCGGCACGGCTGAAATCGCCACCGACCCCATGCCGCCCAACGTCGCCGACAACTTCGTCATGTTGAAGCCGCAATCGGAATGGCCCGATCCAAGCCGCGACAAAGCTGATCTGGTCAATGCCATCCAGGCAGCGGTTGCCAAGGTTCCCGGCAATAACTACGAGTTCACTCAGCCGATCCAGATGCGCTTCAACGAGTTGCTTTCCGGGGTGCGCAGCGATGTGGCGGTCAAAGTGTTCGGCGACGACATGGACACGATGAACAGCACCGCCGGGGAAATTGCCGAAGTGCTGGAGAAGATTCCCGGCGCCGCCGACGTCAAGGTAGAACAAACCACGGGTTTGCCGATGATGACCATTCAAATCGACCGCGAGAAGGCCGCTCGTCTGGGTGTGAATGTTGGTGACATCCAGGAGGCAATCGCCATCGCCGTGGGCGGCAGGGAAGCCGGGGTGCTGTTCCAGGGTGACCGGCGTTTCGACATCATCGTCCGTCTGCCCGAACGGCTGCGCAATGACATGGAGGCCATGAAACAGTTGCCCATCCATTTGTCCATGGACGAGCCGGGGGGACAAAATCGCCGTGCCTATCTGCAACTGGGCGACGTGGCGAGCATTGAAGTCGCGCCGGGGCCGAACCAGATCAGCCGCGAAGACGGCAAGCGGCGGGTGGTCGTCACGGCCAATGTCCGCGGCCGGGATATCGGGTCTTTTGTCGCCGAGGCCGAAAAGAAGATGCAACAGACGGTCAAGGTGCCGGCCGGCTACTGGACAACCTGGGGGGGAACCTTCGAGCAGTTGCAGTCGGCGTCAAAACGTCTGCAGATTGTCGTTCCGGTGGCGTTACTGCTGGTATTCATGCTGCTGTTTGCCATGTTCAACAACATCAAGGATGGACTGCTGGTGTTCACCGGCATACCGTTTGCGCTGACCGGTGGCATTCTGGCGCTCTGGCTGCGCGATATCCCGCTGTCCATCTCGGCCGGGGTCGGTTTCATAGCGCTGTCTGGCGTGGCGGTACTCAACGGCCTGGTGATGATCGCCTTCATCCGTTCTCTGCGCGAGGAAGGTCGGTCCTTGGATGCGGCGATTCATGAAGGCGCCCTGACGCGACTGCGCCCGGTGCTGATGACCGCGCTCGTCGCATCACTCGGCTTCATTCCAATGGCCATCGCCACCGGCACTGGCGCCGAGGTGCAGCGCCCGCTGGCTACCGTTGTCATCGGCGGCATCTTGTCATCGACAGCGCTGACCCTGCTGGTATTACCGATCCTGTATTGGCTGGCCCACTGCAAGGATGATGAGGAGGAAGCGGGTGTCGCGGCATAAGCAGTAGGCCACTTGCGCATCAGGTATACCCTGAAAAAGCCTTGGCCGATAGGCTGGGGCTTTTTCAGGGTCGCCAACCCAGCATCCCGGAGAACCAACTGCGGCGCGGTTGATATCAGTCCACGCCGAGTGAAAGGGAAAACACTACCGGTGGGTACTGGGCAACGAGAGCGTAAAGCACGTTTTTCCGCCTTCTGAATCGACCGCAACATTCCCGCCGTGAGCAAACACGATCGATTTTGTGATCGCAAGCCCTAACCCCGAGCTTTCTGTCGTTCGCTGTCGTGAACTATCGACACGATAGAAGCGATTGAACAGACGAGGCAAATGTTCCACAGGAATGTCGCTCCCAGTATTCTCGACGACAACGAGGGTCTTGCCGTCGCCATTCTGGTTGATTTTGACCGTGACCGTGCCTCCCGTCGGCGTATGCCGCAGCGCATTGGACAGCAGATTGCTTACCGCCCGACGCAACATGAGCCGATCACCGACTATTTGGCCATTGCCAGTAAGCGACAAGACAATCGCCTTCTCGTCGGCCAGCACGTCGTAATACTCCAGCAAATCGCCGATTTCCTCAGCGAGATCGATCAGTTCTTGGTTGGGAATGATCTGGTTGTTGTCGGCTTTGGCCAGGAAGAGCATGTCGGAAATGGTTCGCGACAGGCGCTCGAACTCTTCGGCATTCGAAGCCAGGATGTCCCTATAGTCGTCAGCTGACCGCGCTTTCGACAGCGTGACCTGGGTTTGGGTCAGCAAATTGCTGACCGGTGTTCTCAATTCATGCGCCAGATCCGACGAAAAATCCGACAGGCGCTGAAACGACTCCTCAAGCCGCGACAGCATGTCATTCAGGGTGTCGGTCAAGGCGGCCAGTTCAAGCGGAATTGCCTCCGCCGGCAAGCGGGTATGCAGGCGATTGGCGGTAATTTCGGCAGCTTGGCGTTTGATCGAGTGCAGCGGAGCGAGACCGCGGCGGACGACAACCCAGCCCAGCAGCCCGATGGCCAGCGTGGCCAGCGTGATGAACACCCACAAGGTGCCCCGAAATCCCGACATAAAGTGTTCGTGATGGGATATTTCGGTCGCGATGACTATGGTGTAAGGGGTCTTTCCGTCGATCCCGGCGGTCACGGCGGCAGAAATGCCTCGCCATGGGAGCCCATCGGGAGCAGTCCACTTGATGGGGTGCTCGGGATTGCTGACGGCTGGCCGATCGAACAGCGCTGGGGGAAAGGCCAGATTTTCGTTGCCGTATAGAGCTTGTCGGGATGGTCCAAAAACTGCAACCACCAGGCCGTGGTGGCCGGTCAGGGCATCATCGAGTTGCCTTCTGAGCGCGTCGTTGTCTTGTGTTTTCGAATCTCTTTTAAGAATGTGTTGGGTCAGCTCCATTTTTCCGGAGAGCGCTTCCATATCCTGCTGCACGAAATGCTGCTCCACCAAATTGCCAATGAGCAGTCCCAGCAGAAAAAGGACGAGTGCCGCCGCCAAGGCAAACAACAGCGTCAGGCGCAGTGTCAGCGATCGACTCCAGGTAACGTTCAATCCGTAACCTCCAGCACATAGCCCATGCCCCGTACCGTACGGATCAGCTTGGGTTCGAATGCCTCGTCGATCTTTATCCGCAGGCGCTTGATGGCAACTTCGATCACATTGGTGTCGCTATCGAAATTCATGTCCCAAACCTGGGACGCAATTAACGACCGCGGCAAAACCTCGCCTTGCCGCCGAAGCAGCAGTTCGAGCAAGGCGAATTCCTTGGCGGTCAGGTCGATCCGCTTGCCCGATCGACTCACCCGGCGCCGCATCAGATCGAGTTCAAGGTCGGCAGCACGTAGATACTCCGACTCCTTTACCTTGCCGCCACGACGTAACAAGCCTCTCACCCTGGCCAGCAATTCCGAAAAGGCGAAAGGCTTGACCAGATAATCGTCGGCACCGAGTTCCAGCCCCTTGACCCGATCTTCCACCTGGTCGCGGGCCGTCAGGAACAAGACCGGCATTTCCTTGCCGGCCCGGCGGATGCCTTGCAGCACCTGCCAACCGTCAATGCCCGGCAACATGACGTCGAGGATGGCCAGATCGTGGGCTTCCGTCAGTGCCAAATGCAATCCATCCAGCCCGTTGGCGACCAGATCCACCACAAAACCCGCCTCGACAAGGCCCTGCTTCAAATAGGTTCCGGTTTTTGGCTCGTCTTCGACTACCAGTATTTTCATGGCGCTCACTACCTCTTGTTGTTGGTCTATAGAGAATTCTCCTTCGGTTTGCCGGTGCATTTGCTTAGATTACGTAAATGTAATCCGCAAGTCATCCCACTGTCGGTTTGGCAAAAGCACCATGGCGAGCATGGGAGCAATCAGACTCCAACATCCCCACGGAGAAAACACATGAACAAAATACTTATCGGCGCTTTGACGACAATCGTTTTTGGGGCAGGTACGGCCACCATCGTGGCCGCCTCCGGTCTTATCGACATGGGCGCGGATACGCCGCATAACCCGCTGGTCTATAAAGCCCTGGAATTTGGCCGGGAGCGATCGATTGCCCGCCGTGCGGCCGACCTCAAGGTGCCCGATGATTTCGGTAACCCGGAGCGGGTCCGGCGCGGGGCCGGGAATTACGATGCCATGTGTATCGATTGTCACCTGGCACCCGAAATGTCAGACTCGGAAATCCGCAAGGGCTTGTATCCAAGGCCGCCTAATCTAGTCACTCAGGCTCAAATGCCGGAACTCTCCAGGGATTCCGCACGTGACTTCTGGATCATCAAGCATGGCATCAAAGCGTCGGGAATGCCGGCTTGGTCGAAAGGCGGCATGGATGACGAGGCGATCTGGGATTTGGCCGCGTTCGTGCAGAAACTGCCGGGGCTAGCAAAGGCCGACTACGACCAACTGGTTGCTGCCAGTGATGGTCACGCGCACGGCGGCGTAAACGACCATGTCGATGGTCATGACGAACACGAATCGTCATCGGCGGTAAATACAGCGCTCAAACCCGTCGGTTCACCGGCGGCGGTGCACAGTCATGATGACCATGGACACGGCACGCACAAGCATTAGGCGATCGAAGCTTACAGAAATGTAATTTCGCGGTCAGCTTTTTGTTGGTCACGTAACACCATACTGACCGCACTTGATCTCCTGAGGAATATTTTCATGACGAAGCCCATCGCTGTTTTCCTGACTGTATTTGCCCTGGGCACAGGCATCACCTTGCCTGCATCGGCGGCCGAAATGGTCGATGTCTATAAGAGTCCCTACTGCGGTTGCTGCGGCAAGTGGGTCGATCATCTCAAGGCCGCCGGGTTCGAGGTGCGCACTCATGAGGTCAACGATGTGCCAGGGACGCGCAAGCGTCTGGGTATGCCCGATCGCCTCGGCTCTTGCCATACTGCAAAGGTCGCCGGCTATGTCGTCGAAGGCCATGTGCCGGCAGCCGACATTGAACGCTTGATCAAGGAGAAGCCAAAGGCCCTCGGACTGGCCGTGCCATCCATGCCGCCAGGTTCTCCCGGGATGGAAAGTCCTCGCCCTGTGCCGTATGAAACCCTGCTGGTCACTCAGGACGGCAGCACTAGTGTCTACGCCAAGCACTGACGGGAAGCAAAATGAAACTTTTTCAGAGGAACAATCCGGCAAGTATATTAACGCCACGTCGCCGGTTCGTGCAGGGTCTGATCGGCGGTGGTGTGCTGGCAGGCATCTCGCCTTGGGTGCAAGCAGCAGTCGCCCCGCTTGGCCTGACGCCGACGGGTAGCGCACCCGTACTATCCGGACCCGAAATTCAACTGACAGTCGCGGAAACCCCCGTAAACTTTACCGGGGAGATGCGACTGGCGACGACCATCAACGGCTCGCTGCCGGCGCCTACCCTGCGCTTGCGCGAAGGCGACATGGTCACCATCCGGGTGAACAACCGTCTGCCGGTCGCCACCTCGATTCATTGGCACGGCATCCTCCTGCCCTTCCAGATGGATGGGGTTCCCGGCATCAGTTTCGCCGGCATTGCCCCCGGGGAAACATTCACCTATCGTTTTCGCCTCCAGCAAAGCGGTACTTACTGGTATCACTCGCATTCCGGCCATCAGGAGCAGACGGGAATGTACGGGGCGATCATCGTCGAACCGCGGGGCGGCGAAACAATCCGCGCGGATCGTGACTATGTTGTTCAGTTGTCGGACTGGACCGACGAGAATCCGGAACATGTGTTCGCCAAACTCAAAGTCCAAAGCGACTATTACAACTACAGCAAGCCAACGGTCGGCGATTTCTTCCGTGATGTCTCGGATGGCGGTGTCGCTGCAGCAATCGAGAAGCGCAAGATGTGGAACGAAATGCGCATGAATCCGACTGATCTCGCCGATTTGTCCGCAGCCACCTATACCTACTTGATGAATGGCACGACCCCGGCTGGCAACTGGACGGGGCTTTTCCGTCCCGGCGAGCGGATTCGCCTGCGCTTCATCAATGGTGCCGCCAATAGCTTTTACGACGTGCGTATTCCGGGCCTGAAGCTGACGGTCGTCCAGTCGGATGGCGTCAATGTCGAACCGGTCACCGTCGACGAATTCCGCTTCGGCCCGGGTGAAACCTACGATGTACTGATCGAGCCGACAGAAGAAGCACATACGATCTTTGCCCAGTCCATGGATCGCAGTGGCTACGCCCGCGGTACGCTGGCCGTGCGTGCCGGATTGGAGGCGCCGGTGCCGATGCTTGACAAGGTCGAATGGCTGACCATGGCCGACATGATGGGCAGCATGGGGGGCATGAGCCATGGGGCAATGCCGGGAATGGACCGCGCATCCATGAGTCATGAGATGCCGGGCATGGATCACGGCGCCATGCCGATGGCGCATGACATGGACAATATGGGGCATGGTGCGATGGCAATGGATCATAGCCAGCACATGATGCACGACAATCCGCTGGCCAAACCATCCGCTAAAGTCCACCACGCCAGGACGGAGTATGGCCCGAGCACCGATATGCGCGTCGATATGCCACGCACCGGCCTTGATGATCCTGGCATTGGTCTGCGCAACAATGGTCGCAAGGTATTGACGCTGGCCGATCTGTCCACGATTGGCGGCCCGCTCGACCCGCGCGGGCCGACGCGCGAAGTCGAACTGCACCTGACCGGCAATATGGAACGCTACACCTGGTCGTTCGACGGCCTTGAGTTCGGCAGCAGCACGCCGGTGCATTTCAAACATGGCGAACGGGTGCGGGTCATTCTGCAGAACGACACGATGATGACGCACCCGATGCATATGCACGGTCTGTGGAGCGAGCTGGAAACAGCAGAGGGGAAATTTCAGGCACGTCGCCATACCATCCCGGTGCAACCGGCTCAACGCATCAGTTTTCTCGTGAATGCGGATGCGGTTGGACGCTGGGCCTGGCACTGCCACCTGATGTTCCACATGCACGCCGGCATGTTCCGAGAGGTGGTGGTGTCATGAGTAAATTCGGCCAAAAGGGAATGAAGATGAAGATGCGCAAAGCGCTGATCGCCCTCGTTGCGATTGCCGGTTTTCAGCCCGTCTGGGCTCAATCGGGACAGGAAATGGCTGCTATGGATCATGGCAACAGGAGCATGCAAGGCGGATCAGCCCCGACCAACGCGCGCGATCCGCATGCCTATGCGGATGGCAATACGCTGGACAGTGGCGAATATGCGCAGTCCGGACCGCGCCAACTGCGACTGGCCGACGAGCACAATTTCGGCAGCCTGCTGGTTGACCGTCTGGAGCACATTAGAACCAATGACGGCGCCAATTCGACCGCCTACGACCTGCAGGCATGGTTTGGTCGTGACTACGATCGTCTGGTGATCAAGGCTGAAGGAGATTACGCCAAGGGCCAGCTTCAAGAAGCCCGTACCGAACTGTTGTGGGGGCATGCCGTCGCCAATTACTGGGATGCGCAACTTGGCGTACGCCACGATAGCGGTGTCGGCCCCAATCGTTCCTGGCTGGCTTTGGGCATCCAGGGGCTGGCCCCCTACTGGTTTGAAGTGGAAGCGGCCGCCTATCTGGGTGAGGACGGCCGTAGTGCCTTGCGCCTCGCTGCAGACTATGACCTCCTGCTTACCCAACGCCTCATTCTGCAGCCACGTGCCGAGTTCAATCTCTATGGCAAGCGCGACCTGGCACGGAATATCGGCAGTGGCTTGTCCGACGGCGCGTTGGGTTTGCGCCTGCGCTACGAATTCTCGCGCCAGATTGCCCCCTACATCGGGGTCGAGCGGGTAGAGAAATTCGGTCAAACAGCCGACATAGCTCGTGATGCTGATGAGCGTGTCGGAGAAACGCGTTGGGTGGCCGGATTGCGTTTCTGGTTCTAGGTCAGTCCGCCGATAACGCATCAGTCGCCTGAATATTCCTTTCATTTTGTAACATCTAAATTGAACCACACCACAGGAGTTCTCATGAAAACTGCAATCACCGTCGCCACCCTGGCTTTCCTTGCCATCGCCAACACCCCGGCCATCGCCGAGTCCGGACACATGGACATGAAGCACGGTGCAGGCATGTCGCATGACGCCGGCCAGCCCATGGCCAAAATGTCGGAAGGCACGGTCAAGAAAGTGGACAAGGCGGCCGGCAAGATCACCATCGCGCACGGTCCGTTGGGAAACCTCAATATGCCGGGCATGACGATGGCTTTTGCCGTCAAGGACAAGGCGATGCTCGACCAGGTTAAACCCGGCGACAAGATTCGCTTTGTCGCCATGGACATGGGCGGCACGCTGACCGTGTCTTCGTTGGAAAATACCAAGTAAACAGTGCTGGAGACCGCAGTGATGGATGCTCGCCTGGTTCGCTCAGGAAAAAGCCCGTGGCGCCTTGCCGCCGTTGCCGTGTCGCTGGCGCTCTGGACGCAGTTCGGCATGGCGGCAGAAGATGTACCGGGAAAAACGGTCGACGAATTGTTGGCCTACGCCCGCGAGCACAATCCCGACCTGCGGGTTCGTCGCCTCGATGCCCAGGCGCAGCATGAACGGGTGGAATCCGCATCGGCCTTGCCCGATCCGAAATTCCAGGTCGAACTGATGGATTTCACCAATGCGATGACCCCCGGTAAGTCCGCGTCGCTGCTGCCGGGCGAGGTGGGCACCACCCGCTACCGGGTCATTCAGGGGTTTCCCTTCCCCGGCAAACGCGGCTTGCGGGGCGAGGTCGCGGAAGCGCTGGCCGGCCAGGCGGATACCAGCCACGATACGGCCCGCCTCGATCTGGAAGGGAAAATCAAGACGGCCTATGCGCGTTATTTCCAGGCGGTGGGCCAGTCGCGAATTCTCAACGAAACCCTGCAACTCGTTGGCGCGCTCGAGCATCTGGTAGTTCAACGCTATAGCGTGGGCCTGGTGCCGCAACAGGACGCGGTCCGCGCCCAGAGCGAGAGCACCAGTCTCAAGGTCGATCTGGTCGAAAGCGAACGGCGGCGCCGCGATGCTGCCGCCAAGCTGAATGCTTTGCTGCCCCGGGATGCCGATGCCCCTTTGGCCGAACCAGTACGTCTCGCGACAATCCCGCCAAGTCCGACGCTGGTGCAGGTTTTTGCCCGCGCCAAGGAGATTTCCCCCGACTTGAGCCGGGAGCGACTGGGGGTCGATGCCGCCGAGAAGGGCAAGGATCTGACCTACCTGAATCGCTATCCCGACTTCGGCGTCGCCCTGACCAACAATCGTCCGCGATCCGAGATGATCGGTCCGCAAACCTGGGACCTGATGCTGGAAGTCAATATCCCGCTGCAACAATCTTCCCGTCGCGCCCAGGAACGGGAAGCCGGGTACCGGCTGGACGCCGCCCGCGAACGCGTGGCCGCCGCTGAGGCCCGGCTCAACGGGCGTCTTGGTGAAACGTTGGCCGGCCTCAATGCCAGTGTCGACAAGGCCCGCCTGTTGCGCGACACGCTGTTGCCGCAAGCCCGAGCTACGCTGGATGCGGCACAGGCCGGCTATGAAAGTGGACGGGTCAATTTCAATACCCTGATCGAGGCGGAACGGCAGATTCTGCGCGCCCGGCTGGCTCTGCTCGACGCCGAGGTCGACGCCAATATCCGTCAAGCTGAACTCGAACAATTGGTAGGAGCACCGCTGTGAAGAAGTCGTCCCTCGTTTTATCCCTGGTCGCCGTTGCGGTTATTGCCGCCTATGGTGGTTACCGAACCGGTCAGCACGGCGATACGAGCAATGCCGCCACCCCAAACCAAGCATCGGTCGCCGGCGAAGGCAAGGCCGAACGCAAGGTGCTCTACTACCGCAATCCGATGGGCTTGCCCGACACCTCGCCGACACCAAAGAAAGACTCGATGGGGATGGACTATATCGCGGTCTACGAAGGCGATGAACCGGATGGCGAGGGGGCCGTCAAGGTCAGCCCGGCTCGCCTGCAGACCCTGGGCGTCAAGACTGCCAAGGCCGAAATGCAAGTGCTCGATGGCGGTGTCCGCGCCGTCGGCCGTATCGAAGTCGACGAACGGCAAACTTACGACATCGCGCCCCGCTTCGAAGGATGGATCGAGCGACTGCTGGTCAATGCCAGTGGCGATCCAGTCAAGCGCGGCCAGCCCCTGTTCTCGGTGTATAGCCCGGAACTGGTTTCGGCGCAGAAGGAACTGGCTATTGCGCAGGCCTTGAAGCTCGATACGCCGGGCGCCGACCCGTCGGCGCGCGAGGCCGCGCAACGCCTGGCCGATGCGGCCCGCGAACGACTGGCCAACTGGCAGGTGGGGGTCAAGGACAACCAGGTTGGGAGCCGGATCACCTTTGCTTCGCCGGTCGCCGGCATCGTTCTGGAAAAGAAGGCGGTCGAAGGCATGCGCTTCGCACCGGGGACGACAATTTACCGTATTGCCGATCTGTCCACAGTCTGGGTCATCGCCGATGTCTATGAGCAGGATCTCAAACGGGTCAAGGTTGGTGAGTCGGCGATGGTCGATATCGATGCCTTTCCGGGGCGTCACTTCGCAGCCAAAGTCAGTTACCTCTATCCGACCCTGAATACGGCAACCCGGACCACACCGGTGCGCCTCGAACTGCCGAACAAGGACGGCTTGCTGCGTCCCGGCATGTTCGCCCACGTCGAACTGGCGACCGCCGGCAATACGACCCGGCTCACCGTACCCAAGTCGGCGGTTATCGACACCGGCGAACGCCAGATCGTCCTGCGCGTTGCCGGTGAAGGCAAGTTCCAGCCGCAGCCAGTCAAGATCGGCATGCGCGGCAAGGATGCCGTCGAGATTCTCGAAGGGCTGGAAGCCGGTGTGGAAGTCGTGGTGGCCGCGAATTTCCTGATCGACGCCGAAAGCAATCTCAAGGCGGCGCTGTCTACCTTCTCCGAACCGAAAGCGGCGGCGGCCGCGAAGAGTTATTCGGCGATGGGCACCATTGATACGGTCGACGCGGCAAACAACACGATTTCGATGAATCATGAAGCCATTCCGGCCTTGAAGTGGCCGGCGATGACCATGGAATTCGGCCTGGCTGACGCCAATGTCGCCAAGGGTCTGCTGCCGGGGCAGACCGTGCATTTCAGTTTCGAAGACCGCGGCAACGGCGAATTCGTGATCGTCCGCCTCGAAAAGATGGACGGCAAGACGACGACCAGCCATCAGGGAGCGCACTGAGATGCTCGGCAAGTTGATTGAATGGTCGGCCCGCAATGTGTTCATTGTCCTGCTGGCCACCCTGGCCTTGATCGGCGGCGGCATTTATGCCGTCAAAAAGACGCCGCTTGATGCGCTGCCCGACCTCTCCGACGTCCAGGTCATCGTCTACACGCCCTATGCCGGGCAGGCGCCCAAGGTCGTCGAGGACCAGATCACCTACCCGCTGACCACGGCCATGCTGGCGGTACCCAAGGCCAAGGTCGTGCGCGGTTTTTCGATGTTCGGCGCCTCCTACGTCTACGTCATTTTCGAGGACGGGACCGATATCTACTGGGCACGTTCGCGGGTGCTCGAATACCTCAGCGCCGCCCAGGGCAACCTGCCGGCCGGGGTGTCGCCGCAACTCGGGCCGGATGCGACCGGCGTCGGCTGGGTCTTCCAGTACGCGCTGACCGGCAAGAACCAGTCGCTGGCCGACCTCAGGAGCATCCAGGACTGGTATGTCCGTTACCAGCTGACCAAGGCGGGAGGCGTCGCCGAAGTCGCCAGCGTCGGCGGTTTCGTCAAGGAATACCAGGTCACGGTCGACCCGCACCGCCTGGCCACCTACGGTATCCCGCTCGCCCGCCTGAGCCAGGTCATTCGCGAATCGAACCGCGATGTCGGCGGCCGGGTGATTGAGATGGCTGAAAAGGAATTCATGGTCCGCGGCCTCGGTTATCTGAAAGGCATCGAGGACATCGAAACGCTGGTTCTGAAAAGCGACGGTGGCACGCCGGTGCTGGTGCGTGATGTGGCGAAAGTCGAACTGGTGCCGGCCGGCCGCCGTGGCATCACCGAACTGAACGGCGAAGGCGAAGTCGTCTCGGGCATCGTCATGGCGCGCTTTGGTCAGAATGCGCTGGATGTCATCGCCAACGTCAAGGCCAAGATCGAGGAATTGAAATCCGGGCTACCAAGTGGCGTGGATATCGTTCCGGTCTATGACCGATCCGGCCTGATCGAGCGCGCGATTGACAATCTCAAGCACACCCTGCTCGAAGAAAGTCTGATCGTCGCGGTCGTCTGCGTGGTTTTCCTGATGCACGTCCGGAGCGCACTGGTCGCCATCCTGACCTTGCCGATCGGCATCCTGATCGCTTTCATCGCCATGCGCTCGCTGGGCATGGGCAGCAACATCATGAGCCTGGGTGGCATCGCCATCGCCATCGGGGCGATGGTCGACGCGGCCATCGTGATGATCGAGAACGCCCACAAGCGGCTAGAGCACCTCCCACCCGACGCCACCCAGGCGGAGCGCGGGGCAACCATGATCAAGGCCTGCAAGGAAGTCGGCCCGGCGCTGTTCTTCTCGCTGCTGATCATCACCGTTTCTTTCCTGCCGGTGTTCACGCTCGAAGGCCAGGAAGGCCGTCTGTTCAGTCCGCTCGCCTTCACCAAGACCTTTTCGATGGCCGGCGCCGCCTTGTTGTCGGTGACGCTGGTGCCGGTCCTGATGATGTTCTTCATTCGCGGGCGCATCATGCCGGAGCAGAAAAATCCGGTGAATCGCTTCCTGATCTGGGCCTACCGGCCAATCATCCAGTGGGTAATGCGCCACAAGATCCTGACGCTGGTCCTGGCATTGGTGTCGATGGCGGTGACGATCATTCCGGCCCGCCAGATCGGTTCCGAATTCATGCCGACCCTGAACGAGGGCTCGCTGTTCTATATGCCCGCCTCGCTGCCCGGCATGTCGGTGACTGAAGCCGCGCGCCTGCTGCAGACCACCGACCGGGTCATCAAGACCTTCCCCGAAGTTGAGTCGGTCTATGGCAAGGCCGGCCGTGCGGCCACGGCGACCGACCCGGCACCGATGGAAATGTTCGAAACCGTGATCAACCTCAAGCCGGAAAAGGAATGGCGGGCCGGCATGACGGTGGACAAGCTGATTGCCGAAATGGATGCGGCGCTCAAGTTCCCCGGTGTGGCCAACTCGTGGACCATGCCGATCAAGGCGCGTATCGACATGCTGTCGACCGGCATCCGCACGCCGGTCGGCGTCAAGGTGTTCGGCAAGGATCTGGGCGAGATCGAGAAGCTGGCCCGCCAGATCGAACAAGCCGTCAAGACGGTGCCGGGCACGTCGAGCGCCTACGCCGAGCGGGTGACCGGCGGCTATTACCTCGACATCACCCCGCGCCGCGACCAACTGGCGCGCTACGGCATCACCGTCGGCGATTTCCAGCAAGTGGTCAGCACCGCGCTGGGCGGTGCCCCGGTAACCACCGCCGTCGAAGGGTTGGAGCGCTACAACATTGCGGTGCGCTATCCGCGCGCCCTGCGCGAGGATCCGCAAAGCATTGCCAGTGAAGTCTTCATTCCGAGCAGCATGGGCATGATTCCGCTTGGCCAGCTGGCCAAGGTGGAATTGCGCAACGGTCCCCCCGGCATCAAGACCGAAAATGCCTTGCTTGCCGCTTATGTCTTTGTCGACATTCGTGACCGCGATGTCGGTTCCTACGTCAAGGACGCGCAGAAAGCCGTGAGCGAGAAGGTCAGCTTTCCGCCGGGTTACTACGCCACCTGGTCCGGCCAGTTCGAATATATGGAGCGCGCCAAAGCCAAGCTGGCGGTAGTCGTGCCGCTGACCCTGGCGATCATCTTCGTGTTGCTCTATCTGAATTTCCGGCGTCTGACCGAAACGGTCATTGTCATGCTGTCCGTTCCCTTCGCCCTGGTCGGTGGCATCTGGCTGATGTGGTGGCTGGGCTACAACATGAGCGTCGCCGTCGCGGTCGGCTTCATCGCGCTGGCCGGGGTGGCCGCCGAAACCGGGGTCGTCATGCTGATCTATCTCGACCAGGCCTGGCAAGAGCTCAGGCAAAGGCGACGAGCCGAGGGTGCGGTGCCGAGCGCCGCTGACCTCTACCACGCAATCATGGAAGGTGCTGTCGAACGGGTGCGTCCGAAGATGATGACCGTCGTCGCCATCATGGCCGGCCTGCTGCCCATTATGTGGAGCAGTGGTACCGGTTCCGAAGTGATGAGCCGCATCGCGGCCCCCATGGTCGGCGGCATGATTTCTTCGACGATCCTGACGCTGGGCGTGATTCCGGCGCTCTACGCACTGGTCAAGGAGTGGCGATTGAAGCGAGGTTTGGAGCAATGAGTTTGCATATGCGTCGGTGGGGCATGTTGTTTGCACTGTCGATCGGAATGGTTGGCCTCTCGCATGGACAAGGCTGGGTGGTTCCCAAACCCAGCTTCGGTTTGATGCCAAATGCTGCTGCTGGCAAGCAGCTATTCGCCAAGCACTGTGCGGCCTGTCACGGCGCCGACCTGAAGGGGTCGGACAA
This sequence comes from Azovibrio sp., assembly GCF_049658005.1. Lineage (NCBI taxonomy): Bacteria > Pseudomonadati > Pseudomonadota > Betaproteobacteria > Rhodocyclales > Rhodocyclaceae > Azovibrio > Azovibrio sp. The sequence continues at coordinate 19,898 of NZ_JBASOH010000050.1, forward strand.
GGGGCCGCCTTTGCTGCACAAGATATACGAACCTGCGCACCACGCCGATGCCGCTTTCCAACTGGCAGCGGCCAATGGCGTGCGCGCTCATCACTGGAAGTTTGGTGATATGGCGCCTGTCAAGGGGGTAACCCCGGACGACGTCGCCCACATCACCGCATATGTTCGGATGGAACAGCGGAAGATTGGCATCCAATAGCAGCGGGATCGCCTGAATCTTTCAGGGGCTTGTGACCAATGGTGCCAGATAGGAAAAGTTGAATTTCTTGCTTGAGCAGAGCGAAACACACAGGGCGGAGTTTTGACAAGGGGCTCATTGCATTCTTGAAGTCAGCGCTCCATCTGTCCCCGACCGTTTGAAGAATCCCTGCGCTGAAGCAATTCCTGACGAAAATGTAATTAACACGTCACCGTGTGGACGGCCGGCGAAGCCCAAACTGCAATAGTCCAAGCGATTTCGACTTTGACGCTTTTCGTCTAACACAGGAGCCACGATCATGAAACTGTCCATTCTCATTGCTAGTGTTCTTTTTGCTGGTGCCGCCACAACTGGCGTTGCCTTTGCCGGCAACGACGATTCTCCAGCCCAGAAAGCTGCTGAAACACAGGCGGACCATTCCGTGGTCAAGCCGCATTCCCATGTTCAAGAGAAAACTGGCGTGCCGCAAACGATGCCAGGCTCAAAAGCCGATAGGCCGAATGCAGCCAAGGATAAGAGCATGCACAATCACCCGCGAGACATGAAGTAATTGGTTTTTGAGAGGCCCCGGACCAGGGGCCTTGTCACTTATTCGAGCGTGGATATTTGCAAGCCAGCCAAAAATGCAACCATTGGAACAATCCCGCTCCTCCGAATTTGACTTGACGCAGCCGGCGCCCGAGGGCGATCCGAGGCTGTGCAGCCACGGATCGATGAGTTACGTCTTGGACCTCGCTTATTCCGACGAGGTTATCGTGCCTTTTCCCAGCCTCGGCCACCATCCCGGGACGCTGGACATATAGGATCGATATTCCTCGCCGAACTCCGCTATGGCCAGCCCTTCCTCCTTGCGGGCGAGGCGGATATAGATAGTCACCAGGATCGGGAAGAGGACGAGGGTGATCAAGGTCGGCCACTGAAAGAGGAAGCCGATCATGACCAGAATGAATGCGGTGTACTGCGGATGGCGGATCCGTGCATACGGCCCGGTGCGGGCCAGACTTCCTTCGCGCTGTGCCTGATAGAGAACCGGCCACGCCTTGGCCAGGAGCCAGAAGCCAGCGAGGATGAAGACCGTGGATAGCAGATGGAAGGGACCAAAATGCGGATTGCCGCGCCAGCCGAAGAGCATTTCCGGCAGGTGGCCGGCGTCGTGCGACAGCCAGTCGATGCCGGGAAAACGTTCGGTCAACCAACCCGACAGCAGGTAAATCGTCAGCGGGAAGCCGTACATCTCGGTGAACAATGCCACGATGAATGCCGAAAACATGCCGAGCGTCCGCCAGTCCTGGCGGCTTTTCGGCTTGAAGAAACTGGCGGCGAAGACGATGAAAAAGATCGAGTTGATGACCACCAGGGACCACAGTCCGTAATCGCTGTTGCCGTGGTTCATTTTTCGTCCTTCGCGCTGCTGTCTTTTGCCTGCTGGCCATGTTCGCCATGTCCATGGTGCATGAACAGGTGCATCAGCGGACAAGCCAACAGGATCAGCCAGGGCAGGACGCCAAAAAAGTGTGCCTGATGCTCGGACAGCAGGTAGAACAGCGCTGCTGCCGCGAAAATCCACCATCCCCAGTTTAATCGCCGCTGATGATGCGTGTGCTGCATTGGTGCAGCGGGCTTGCCGGTCGTGTTTTCAGTCATGTTTTTTCTCCGCGCAGCGTTACTCAGTGCAGCTTGGCTGGAGGGCGGTTGCAGCAGGCGCCGCTGCCAGCATCGGCGGCGTTCTCGATTTCATTGCGTTCGGTGAACCGCCACCAGTCGCGGCGAAAACCATGCAGTCCGCCTTTGAGGATCAATCCGGAGCTGGTCGCCACGGCCTCGATCTGCGCCAGTGTCGCCTGCCGCAGGTCATATTCGACGAGCAAATCGTCATCGACAGGCCGGGCTACGGTAACGCCCATCATCTGCAGCAACTTGTCGCTGGCCTTACGCAGTGTTTCAGACGCCGGGGAAACGAACTGCAACTTGCGCTTTTTCGCTATCGGACGGATGTCGACCGTACGTTGCGGCCCGGTATAGAGCGCCGGGTTCTGAGTAAAGCGCTCCCGGCATTGCTCGGAACAGAAATGAAAAACGAGACTGCGGTGGGTTGTCGAATAATGTGATTCAGCAACCGGGATGTCCATGCCGCAGACCGGATCGCGGCTTGTCAAACTCTTGCCTGCCATGATGTATCTCCTTGTGCGTCGGGTGAGATGAGCGTGCCATTGGAATGACAATCACCCCACCGGATGCCTTTCAGTCTGCGCCGCTGAAGCGGTCGACATGGTGACCAGCTGATTACATTTTTGTCAGCCGTTCGCTTCAGGCGCCCCTCAGCCGGAGCGCGTTGCCAACCACGCTGACCGAAGAAAGACTCATGGCGGCGGCAGCGATGACCGGCGAGAGGACCAGTCCGAACGCCGGGTAGAGGACGCCGGCGGCGATGGGGATGCCCAGCGCGTTGTAGAGGAAGGCAAAGACGAGGTTCTGCCGCATATTGCCGACCGTCGCGGCGGACAACAGGCGTGCCCGGGCAATGCCGCGCAGGTCGCCCTTGACCAGCGTCACCTGGGCGCTGTTCATGGCGACGTCGGTACCGGTCCCCATGGCCACCCCGACATCGGCACGGGCCAGCGCCGGCGCATCGTTGATGCCGTCGCCGGCCATCGCAACGACCCGGCCTTCGCCCTGCAGGCGCTCGACCAGGGCTAGTTTGTCCGCCGGCTTGACCTCGCCATGCACTTCGTCGATGCCCAGCCGGGCACCGACGGCCTTGGCCGTGGTCAGCCCATCACCGGTGGCCATGATGACCCGCAAGCCCACCGCCCGCAGGCTGGCCAGTGCTTCCGGGGTACTGGCCTTGACCGGGTCGGAAACGGCAAGCAGGCCGAGCAATTTTCCGTCGGCGGCGAGATGCATGACGCTGGCACCATTTTTCCGGAGTTTTTCGGCATCGTCGGCTAACGCTGCCGTATCGACGCCTTCCTGAACCATCAGTGCCCCGTTGCCAAGCGCCAGTCGGCGGCCGCCAAGGTTTCCATGGACGCCGATGCCGCTGGCCGATTCAAAATCCTCAACTTTGTCGAGAGTTAGCCCCTGGTCACGGGCGGCGCGGACAATCGCCTCGGCCAGCGGATGTTCGCTCCCTTGGTCGAGGCTGGCGGCCAAACGAAGTACCTCGTCCCTGGTGGTGCCGGAAACGGCGATTGCCTGCTCGAAAGTCGGCCGTCCTTCGGTCAGGGTGCCTGTCTTGTCGACAATCAGCGTGTCGACCTTGCACATCCGCTCGATGGCCGCCGCATCCCGGAAAAGGATGCCCTGGGTGGCCCCGCGGCCAGTCGCGACCATGATCGACATCGGCGTGGCCAGACCCAGCGCGCAGGGGCAGGCGATGATGAGTACCGAGACGCCGTTGATCAGCCCGAGCAACCAGCCGCGCTCGCCACCAAAGAAGCCCCAGGCAAAGAAACTGGTTAGCGCAATGCCGATCACGACCACCACAAAATACGCCGCCACGACGTCCGCCATGCGCTGCATCGGCGCCTTCGAGCGCTGGGCCTGGGCGACCATCTGGACGATCTGGGCGAGGACCGTCTGCGAGCCGACCTTCTCCGAGCGGATGACCAGACTGCCGGAAGTATTCATGGTGGCGCCGATCGTTTTGTCACCCACCCGCTTGGTCACCGGCAAAGGCTCCCCGGTGAGCATCGATTCGTCGATGGCACTGACACCTTCGATGACGACCCCGTCGACCGGGACTTTCTCGCCGGGACGAACGCGCAGCTGGTCACCGACGTGGACCTGGTTGAGCGGCACGTCTTCCTCCGTGCCATCGGGCGCAATGCGGCGGGCGGTCTTGGGCGCCAGGCCGAGCAGCGACTTGATGGCGGCCGAGGTCTGCGAACGGGCCCGCAATTCCAGCATCTGGCCGAGCAGGGTCAAGGAGATGATGACGGCGGCCGCCTCGAAATAGACGCCGATACGACCGTGGGACACGAAGGAAGCCGGGAAAAGCCCCGGTGCCAGCGCGGCGACGACGCTATAGACGAAGGCCGCACCGGTGCCGATACCGATCAGGGTCCACATGTTCGGACTGCGCTGGATGATCGACCGCCAGCCGCGCACGAAGAACGGGGCGCCGGCCCAGAGTACGATGGGCAGGCTGAGCAGCATCTCGCTCCAGGTCCGGACCGCCGGCGTCAATCCGGGAATGACATGCCCAGCCATGGCCAGGACGACGACGATGACGGTCAACGGCAAACTGCCCCAGAAACGACGACGAAAATCCTGGTACTCGCTGTCGTCTTCTTCCTGTTCGAGTTCAGGCAATAGCGGTTCGAGCGCCATACCGCATTTCGGGCAGCTTCCCGGCCCGATCTGGCGGACTTCCGGGTGCATCGGGCAGGTATATTCGGCGCCCGGATCGGTGACCGGCACTGCCGCCGAGGTCTCGGCAGGTGCCAGATAGCTGGCCGGATCGGCATCGAATTTCGTTTTGCACTTGGCGCTGCAGAAGCGGTAGGGAATCCCCGCCAGCATGCTTTGGTGGGGCGATTCAGGCTTTACGGTCATGCCGCAGACGGGATCCTGGTTCATACAGCTTCCTTTCGAAGGACGATTCAAATTTTCAGGCGAGCCTCACGGCATTGCATTTCATTTCCACCATCTGGCGCAGGACGGCTTCCTCGGCGATAAAAATCTCGACCGCTTCCGGCGAGAATTGGGTGCCTGACAGGCGTACGATTTCCTGGCGTGCACTGTCGAAAGGCAGCGCCTTGCGGTATGAACGATCAGAGGTCATCGCATCCAGGGTGTCGATGACGGCGAACAGGCGAGCGCCCAGCGGAATCTCCTCTCCGTGCAGGCCCCGCGGATAGCCGGTACCGTCATGACGCTCCTCGTGGCAGCGGACCAATGCCGAGGCAATGGCGAGGTCCGGCAACTGGCTCACGATGTGATAGCCCAACTCGACATGGGTTCGCATCTGCACCCATTCCGCGTCGTTGAGCCCTTGCTGTTTGAGCAGGATATGGTCGGGAATGCCGATTTTTCCGATGTCGTGGAGTAAAGCACCCCAGTAAATCTGGCGCAGGTACGCCGGGTCGGTCACCAGATGGCGGGCCAGGACCAAGGTGTGGCAGGCTGTCCGGCGCGAGTGAAGGCCAGTTTCCTTTTCGCGGATATCCAGGGTCTCGGTGAGCGCCTCGACGAAGCGCCCATAGAGTCCCTCGATGGTGAGCGTAGCACCGTGCGGCTGCAGGCACCGGTCCAGCAGACAAGCTTCACATTGCAGGGCATCGCAATTATGCAGATACAGGCGGTTCGTTGCAGTCGATCCGCAATTAGCGCATTTTTCGGCAACGTGACCACCTGCCTCCATCGCCAATTCCTCCGGGGGAGTTTCCATGATTTGCCCGCTACGGTACCGGAAGGAAGCGATGCTTAGGGCTTACCCATGCCAGGCATTCCTTGGCCACCGGACTTCATCATCATTTCCATCATGTCCATGCGTTTTTCCATCTGCTGCATGCGCTCGTCAGTGCTGCCCATCGGGCCGCCTGAACCCATCATCATGCCCATGCCGCCCTGGCCCATTTTTCCCATCATCGGGCAACCCATCATGCCGGCTTGCATGCCGCTGGCCATCTGCATGTTCTCCCGCATCGTCAGCATATGCTCGGCCATGGCCTTCTGGCGCTCATCGTCGGTCTTGGCCTTGGCAACACGATCAAGCTGAAGCTGCATTTTTTCGACGTTTTTCTGCATCGCCTTGACCGTCTGCTCCGATGCCTTTGCCGTTGCCTGTGTCGGCGCCGATTGTGCTGCGGGCGCACGTTCCGGATGATGAGCATCGTCGGCCACGGCCGGCATGGCCGTGGCGATCGACGTCGAGGCGATCAGGGTGGCCAGCATTAAGGTATTCAGTTTCATGATTCATCTCCTTCATTGAGATTAGTTGCCCATCCGCCAATAGACTGTCGAATGGAGTCGAGTGAGCCTTCTCATTGATCCCATGATGGTCTTTCAAACCTTACGGGAACATGAGCAGAACATTACCGATTCGTCAGTTTGTACCCGCCGAAGCGGAAACCGGGACTTAGCGCCCGCGCTTGCGGCACTACTCAATGATCTTTGTTGCGGTCGCTTGAAGGTGGCTCAGGGCAGCGGTGCCAAACTGCGACAAAGAATGGTAAAGAATGCAAGTGATGAGCAGTTTCGGTGCATCAAAATGGGAGCGACTCCCGAAGGAGCCGCCGAGTTCGCGTAACGCTTGTGATCAGCCGCGATGGTCCTGATGAAGGATATTGTCCAAACGCATAACTTCGTCACCGTGCATCATGATCTTTTGACCGTCTTTGGTTTCCATGACTTGGCCCTGTTTCATTCGCACGGCACGCCCAAGCTTGTCCTCCATGCCCATCTTGCCGTCCTTGAGGATATAGACCGTCGAGCCATCCTTGAGCTGGATCGCTTTCTGAACCTCTTCGGCGGGGTAAGCCGCGAAGGCGGAAACGGCGGCGGTACTCAGAGCGGCAACCATCAACAATTTCTTCAGCATTTCTTTCTCCTTGAGAGTATTTAACTTACATTTCAGATGCTAACTACGGATGTCTGACGATTTCCCAGTTGCCGGGTGACAATTCCGTCATCCGGCAGTCAGGTTGTTCAGCCCCCTTGATAGGCAGGGTTTTCAGTCACATAGACCGTGATGCCGTCGGCTCCCGGGACGATCCTGGACAGCGGAAAGGCCGCCGTGCCGAGCGTATCGAAGGTCCAGACAACACTCTTGCCACCGACATTGATCTTGATGGTTTCCAGGCGCGTGACGTTCAGATACTTGCCGCCGCTGGGCAGGCTGACCTCGCGGTCGGCGTTTTTCGTGGCAGCGTAGCCGAACGGAGCCTGTTGATTGGCCGTCGGAGTGCTCTTGCTTTCCGAAACGTGGCTCAACCAGTGGAGGGATCCTCCTTCCGAGTAGTCCTCGTGGGCGTACGCCGTTCCGGCAGCGGCAACACTGATCGCAGCAATCAGGGCCAGTTGGGAAAATTTCGCTTTCATGGTTCTCTCCTTGTGACATCGGGTTAATCGTATCGGACTCATTTCGTCCAACCGTGATGCCATCTTAGGAAGCCGATACCAACAGAACGCTGACCCGGGCGTTACGTTTTTGAAAGCTTTTCGCCGGAAATTGTCAGGAATGAAACCGGTGATTTCGTACCACTTCTACATGCTTTTTCCGTCCAAGCACGCATAACAATAAATAATCAACCATTATCACGTCTTAGCATTGTGACTTCGTTAGCCTTGAATTTCGTTGATTTAGTATGTAATATCATATTACGTAATATGGTACGAAATTCGAGGATGCCATGGCCAGAGCCGGAATCTACAAATCAGAAGTCGTCAGAGCACGTAACAACCTGTTGGCAATGGGACGCTATCCATCGATCGATGCCATCCGCAGTGAATTGGGCGATACCGGCTCGAAAGGCACGATCCACCGCTACCTGAAGGAAATCGAGGAAGAGGAAGGTGGTAGCACCGGCACCCAGGTTGCTGTCAGCGAAGCCATCCAGGATCTGTCAGCCAGGCTGGCCGAACGCCTGCATCTGGAAGCCGATCAGCGCATCGCCGCACTGACTGACAAGCACAAGGCGGAAATCGCTGCGCTGAACGACGCCATGAGCACGTTACGTAATGAAGTCGAGTCTTTCCGTAGCCAGGCAGAGCGCCAGGCCATCGAGTTGGCGGCAGAGAAAGCGGCTCATACCGAAACCCAGACCAAGCTTCAGGAAGAAAGGATCGGTCGGGCACAAATGGTTCAACGTGTCGGGGATATGGAGGAGCAACTGGCGAAGGAAGAAGCGCACCGGATATCACTGGAAGAAAAGCACCAGCATGCCAGAGAGGCGCTGGATCATTTCCGCACCGCGGCGAAAGAGCAACGTGAGCAGGATCAGCGGCAGTTCGAGCAGCAGATTCAGTTTTTGCAGGGCGAGTTGCGTGCAGCCAAAGACACCGCGAATACCAAGCAGCAGGAACTCATCCGCAGTCATGAGGACAATGCCAGGCTATCGAGTGAACTGGGAAATGCCCGAGGTGAAATTCATCGTCTGGATACCGAAATGCGGCTGCTGCGTTCAGCCAAGGAGCAATTGATCGTCGCTGAATTAAAAAATCAGCAGTTGTCGGAGCAAATTGAGCAAGCTGATGCGCGGGCAGCCGATCTGCTCAAGGAAAACCAAGCGAACGTCTGCAAACTGCAGGAGACCCTGGAAACAGGGCGGCGGCTGGAATCCGAACTGATGGCGGCAAAAGCTGTTGTCGTCAGCCACGAGAAAATTCTTGAAAAGCTCACAGCCTTGCAGGCGCCGCCGCCGAAAAGCGTTAACACAATGAAAAATAGTGTTGACAGTCAGAATTCGCTTTTTAATTCAGAAGAGTAGGCGGTTTTCGGGGAATTTTTCATGATTCCCGGCCGACCCTCTTTCTGTACAACGCCTTGGGAATTCCCATCGCCGCTGGCGTCCTCTACCCGGCGTTCGGGCTGGTCCTCTCGCCGGTCATCGCGGCGGCCGCCATGAGTCTTTCATCGGTCAGCGTGGTCGGCAATGCCCTGCGTCTGCGGGGCGCCTGATCCGGAATGTTCAGGCGACTGATAGTGGGTTGGCGGACCTGGCTAGAACCAGAAACGCAATCCGGCTACCCAACGGGTTTCTCCAGCACGCTCGCCCGCATCACGAGCCATGTCGGCTGTTTGACCGAATTTCTCCACCCGCTCGACTCCTATGTAGGGGGCAATCTGGCGCGAGAATTCGTAACGCAGGCGTAAACCCAAGGTGCCATCGGACAAGCCGCTGCCGATATTCCATGCAGGGTCTTGCTTGCCATAGAGATTGAACTCGGCGCGCGGCTGCAAAATGAGGCGTTGCGTGAGCAGCAGGGCATAGTCTGCGGCGAGGCGCAAGGCACTTCGGCCGTTCTCGCCCATATAGGCGGTGGCGTCCACTTCGAACCAGTACGGGGCCAGTCCCTGGACACCCAACGCCAGCCAGGAACGATTGGGGCCGCTACCGCTATCGTGGCGTACACCCAGTTGCACATCCCAGTAATTGGCGACGGCGTGCCCCCACAACAGTTCGGTGCGTGCTTCCTGAAGTTTGTTCTGGGAGTAATCGCCTTCAGCCTTGATCACCAGCCGATCGTAATCACGACCAAACCAGGCCTGCAGATCGTAGGCGCTGGCATTGGCGCCATCAGTCGTTCTAACGTGTTCGAGGCGATCAACCAGCAGGCTGCCGAAATTGTGCTCGTCGGCCAGTCGCAACTGGCGCGGCCCGGATTGCGCATATTCGCCGCTGTCCAGCGTGTTGCCGTCTGCGTAGGCATGCGGGTCGCGCGCGTCGGCCGGGGCTGATCCGCCTTGCATGTTCATGGTGCCGTGATCCATGGCCGACGCCGCTTGTCCCGATTGAGCCCAGGCGGGCTGAAAGGCGGTGATTGCAAGGGTTGCGATCAGCGTATGGCAGATTTTCATCGTCATTCCTTTGCGGCCGAATCCGCTCATGACACCACCACCTCGCGGAACATGCCCGCATGCATGTGGAACATCAGATGGCAATGCCAGGCCCAGCGGCCAAGTGCATCGGCATTGATGAGGAAACTGATGCGCTGGGCAGGTTGCACCGGAAGGGTATGGCGGCGCGCCTGGAATTTTCCGTCGGCTGTCTCAAGTTCGCTCCACAGGCCGTGCATGTGCATCGGGTGCGTCATCATGGTGTCGTTCTGCAGAATGACCCGCACCCGTTCGCCATGTTTGAAATGCACCGGCGTGCTGCTGCCGAACTCAAGGCCATCGAACGACCAGGTGTAGCGTTCCATGTTGCCGGTCAGGTGCAGCTCGACTTCGCGCGTTGGCCCGCGCCGGTCGAGCGGCCCGCCTATCGTGGACAGATCGGCCAGCGTCAAGACCTTGCGGCCATTGTCGCGCAGGCCAATGCCAGGATCATCGAGGCGGGTGCGTGGCATATCGACGCGCATATCGGTGCTCGGGCCATACTCGGTCCGGGCATGGCGGACCTTGCCGGATGGTTTGGCCAGCGAATTGTCGTGCATCGTGTGCTGGCCATGATCCATTGCCATGGCGCCATGCTGCATCTGGTCCGGATCATGCTCCATGGGCATTGCGCCGTGCTCCATGCCCGGCATGTCATGATTCATGGCGGCCTGGTCCATTCCGGACATTGCCCCATGGTTCATGCCGCCCATGCTGCCCATCATGTCGGCCATGGTCAGCCATTCGACCTTGTCGAGCATCGGCACCGGCGCTTCCAGTCCGGCACGCACGGCCAGCGTGCCACGGGCGTAGCCACTGCGATCCATGGACTGGGCAAAGATCGTATGCGCCTCAGCCGTCGGCTCGATCAGCACATCGTAGGTTTCTCCCGGGCCGAAGCGGAATTCATCGACCGTGACCGGTTCGACATTGACGCCATCCGACTGGACGATCTTCATCTTCAGGCCAGGAATGCGCACGTCGAAAAAACTGTTGGCGGCACTATTGATGAAGCGCAGGCGAATCCGCTCGCCGGGACCAAAGAGCCCCGTCCAGTTGCCTGCCGGTGTCGTGCCATTCATCAAATACGTATAGGTGGCCGCGGACAAATCAGCCAGGTCGGTCGGGTTCATGCGCATTTCGTTCCACATCTTGCGCTTCTCGAGAGCTGCTGCGACACCGCCAGCCGCAACATCGCGCAAGAAATCGCCGACGGTCGGCTTGCTGTAGTTGTAGTAGTCGCTTTGGACTTTGAGTTTGGCGAACACATGCTCCGGACTCTCGTCGGTCCAGTCCGACAACTGAACAACATAGTCACGATCAGCACGGATTGTTTCGCCCCCCCGCGGCTCGACGATGATCGCCCCGTACATGCCGGTCTGTTCCTGGTACCCCGAATGCGAGTGATACCAGTAAGTACCGCTTTGCTGAAGGCGAAAACGATAGGTAAATGTCTGACCGGGAGCGATGCCGGGGAAACTGATGCCGGGAACCCCATCCATCTGGTAGGGCAGGATAATCCCGTGCCAATGAATCGACGTGGCGACCGGCAGATGGTTGGTCACCCGGATGGTGACCAGGTCGCCTTCGCGCAAGCGCAGGGTCGGCGCCGGCAGTGAGCCGTTGATCGTCGTCGCCAGCCGCATTTCCCCGGTGAAATTGACGGGGGATTCCGCGACAGTCAGTTGAATTTCGGTTCCGGACAGTTCGGGTGCGCTACCTGTAGGCGTTAGCCGAAGCGGGGCGAGCGCAGCTCGCACCCAAGGCGAGATGCCGGCCAGCACCCCCCCGCCGATCAGGCCCTGCACGAAACGGCGCCGTGGCGTAAAAATACTGGCCGGATCGTTGCTCTGAAGAGGATTCATTTTGCTTCCAGTCCGTGCTTGGCGAAGACGCGAATGCTGCCGTCCTGAGCGACCAGCAGGGTTTCATACGGCACAGGGCGGAAACTTTCCATCCCGGGAGAGCCAGGCGGCATGGATGGCACGGCCAAGCCGAGGGCCCTTGGCCTCTCCTTGATCAGCCGTTCAATGTCGGCTGCCGGCACATGGCCTTCGATGACATAGCCGGCAACCTTCGCGGTATGGCAGGAGCCGAGGCGGTCGGGCATACCCAGACGCTGGCGCGTCCCTGGCACGTCGTTCACTTCATGAGTGCGCACCGCAAACCCGGCGGCCTTGATGTGATCGATCCACTTGCCGCAGCAACCGCAGTACGGGCTCTTGTAGACATCGACCCTTTCAGCAGCCGATGCTGGCAGGGCGAGGCCTGCCCCCAGGACAAATCCTGTCAGGAAAACAGCGCCGGGCTTCGTCATGGACATACTCCTCAGAAGATCAAGTGCGGCCAGTATGAAATTGTGTGGCCAACATAAAGCTGACCCCGAAATTACATTTCTGTAAGCTTCACCCGCTCGATGCTTGTGCGCGCCGTGCCCATGGTGATCATGACCGTCGCCGTGGCGTCTACGCCGTTATGAACGTGACCGTCACTGGCCCGCCATGGTGCTTTTGCCTGACCGACAGCGGGATGACTCGCGCATTACATTTTTGTAATCCAGGCAGAGGCGCCCAGAAACTGATGGAGAATTCGTCCATGGACGATCCATAACGGATGGAAAGCACAATGAAAATACTGGTCGTCGAAGACGAGCCAAAAACCGGAACCTATTTGAAGCAAGGCCTGGTCGAGGCGGGTTTCGTGGTGGATCTGGTCGCCAACGGGCTTGATGGATTGCATTTGGCGCTGACGGAAGCCCACGACCTGGCCATCCTCGATGTCATGCTGCCGGGTATTGACGGGTGGCAGGTGCTGCAAGGCATCTGCCGGGCCGGCAAGGAAATGCCGGTCTTGTTCCTGACGGCCCGCGACCAGGTAGAAGATCGGGTCAAGGGACTGGAACTCGGCGCGGACGATTATCTGGTCAAGCCTTTTGCCTTTTCGGAATTGCTGGCCAGGGTGAGAAGCTTGTTACGTCGTGGCGGGAAGGCAAAGGAGTCGGAGTATCTACGCGCGGCGGACCTGGAACTTGATCTGATGCGGCGCCGGGTGATTCGATCGGGCAAGCGGATCGACCTGACCGCCAAGGAATTTGCCTTGCTCGAACTGCTGCTTCGGCGGCAAGGCGAGGTATTGCCGCGGTCGTTGATTGCGTCCCAAGTTTGGGATATGAATTTCGATAGCGACACCAATGTGATTGAAGTCGCCATCAAGCGCCTGCGGATCAAGATAGACGAGGCATTCGAACCCAAGCTGATCCGTACGGTACGGGGAATGGGCTATGTGCTGGAGGTCACGGATTGAACGTTACCTGGAGTCGATCGCTGACGTTGCGTCTGACGCTGTATCTGACGCGGCTGTTTGCCATGGCGGCGGCGCACGTCCTTTTTCTGAAAGTGGGGTTCTAAGCCCAAACCGGCGGAATTTGTCCAAGATGCCAAAACAGACAAGTGGATGGACTTCGCCAAGTGATGATTCCCTTCAATTTTCCTGATTTAACTTGATTCGAACGAATTGCCAAGTTCGATTTGAACGCCTTCAAGCAGAAGCAATCCTACGGCGGAACGCCAAGCCAAGAATGCGGCCATGCGGTCACCAGCAACTTGGGCTGCGATGGTCGCACCATCCAGCAACTGAGAGAATTGAGCGGAAAGTCGTTGTGAAATCTCTGTAGCCAAGACTTGGTTAAGAATTGACCCAATAAAATCCTGGATAAGTGCTTTGTGGTTGATCGAAGCTTGTCGAATCGAACTGTCTATTTCAGGGAATTCGGCTACAGCATTGATGAACATGCAGCCATTGAAAGAGTCTTCTTTGAACCAGCAGTGATGCCAAAGAAACAAGGCCCTGATTTTTTCCCTTGGGTCATCGACCTCGTTCACGAATTCGAGCAACGAGCGTCTGAAGCGCAGATCTCGCTCATTTAAGACTGCTTCGATCAAGGCATTTTTTGATGGAAAGTATTTGTACATGGTCATTTTGGCCACGCCAGATTCAGCAAGAACCCGATCAATTCCTACAGCATGATACCCATGCGCACGGAAGAGGGTTAAAGCAGTTTCCAGCACAAGCTGGCGTTTGTCACTCATATGCATCCAATACAGAACGGTCTTTCCATATCCTGAATCCGTGTTCGTAAAAAATAACACCTTCCTCGCAGGGCCGAACTGCATGATTTTCGCGGATCGGCCTGTTTTATTTCTCCTGCCGACGGTGTCAGGGGGGTGATTTTGCTCTCATCTCCGGCAAAAGTCGGCGTGGGTGGGAGGGTGCACCGTCATTTTCTGGCTCCAGGGCGAACCGCTAACTTCCGATGTGCGGAATCCGGGGCTGGCGGGTGTCAAACGCAAGGGTGGCATCACGGCGATGCCGCTTTCAGCAAGCGCTCCTGCAAGGCCTCGAACACTCGCACATGGGTCGCGAAGCCCCAGCCAAAGTCAAGCACAAGGCGGCGCGCATGAGCGACGAACTTCGCCGCCCGGTACATGACCTCCTGCAGCACGGTCTTCAACCGTCGCCGCCTGACAGCATTGCCCAATCAACGCCAATCCAGAGTACGAGGTCAGGTTGAGTTTGCGGGTCTGTTTGACTTCAAAGCGCGGCATGGTCAGTTGGGTGGAGGAGTCAAAATCGAAATTATACCATTACATCAATGTGTTAGACATGTTTTTGGGGGTGATGACACGGATTCAAGTATATTTTATGGTACCCACCACTCGACGAGCGTTACACCATCAAGGAATATCGTTATAACAATAGTTTATGTTAAAGAAGTTCTTGCAAATAGACAGACCTGTCTGTACTGTGTGAGGCGTTCAACAGAACAGTCACTTTTAAACCTAACAGGTAGTGAATTCATGGAATACGCAGCCGCTGAAGCCTACGACAAAGTCGATCCGAAACAACTCGTGGCACTCCGTGCCCAGCATGCATGGATTGTGGAACCGATCTATCGCGCCAGCGATGCGGTACTCAAGATGCCCTTTTTCTCATGGGTCTCACAGATTCAATCTCCGCTCGAGTTCAAGCCGGCGGCTGTCAAGCAAGTTCATTAAATCCAGGAGATATCGATGAACTTAATCGAAAAATGGAAAAAGGGAGGGGGCAGTTGCCCCCCCTCGCCGACACTCTTTGATATTTTGATGGGTTGGCTTGGTGGTGTCTTAGCGATTGGCGCAGTCGGATATCTTGCTCACGTGACTGGATACCCTCTAGTCCTCGGGTCCTTCGGTGCAAGTTGCGTATTGATCTTTGGCTTTCCGGAAAGTCCATTTTCTCAACCACGCAACGTTATAGGAGGTCACGTTCTGGCTTCGTTTATAGGGTTGGTGTTCTTGTCGCTTTTTGGTCCATATTGGTGGAGCATGGCTCTGGCTGCAGGGACAACGATTGCTGCCATGATGATTACGAGAACGGTACATCCTCCTGCCGGGTCAAACCCGTTAATCATCATGTTGTTAGCGCCAACGTGGAGTTTTATGCTTACACCAACGTTGATCGGTGCTGTCGCCCTGGTTTTGGTTGCCTTATTGTTCAATAACATCCCAAAGCAGCGAACTTACCCGCGCTATTGGCTCCGTTAAGTATCTGGCTGTTAAACGAGCATTTTCCTTGGAATTGGTGAGATGAAAGATATTCAACGCACGCTTTATGGCACCCCACTGTCCGGACACTCGCATCGCGTCGAATTGTTGCTGTTGATGCTTGCGCTGCCATATTCCTATATCGAGGCGCCTGCAAGAGTCCGGAGTTCTGCCGAATTTCTACGAATCAATCCCCTAGGTCAAATTCCTGTACTGATCGATGGAGAACTGATTCTCTGCGACAGCAACGCGATTATGGTTTACTTGGTCAAGCAATATGCGCCCGGCAGTGGGTGGCTACCTGAAGAACCAGTGGCTGCAGCACAGGTTTATCGCTGGTTGTCGATAGCCGCTGGGGAGGTGAGATACGGCCTGGCAACCGCTCGCGGGGTGAAGCAGTGGGGGTTGCCTGGCGATCTAAATATCGCCAGCGCTATTGCGGGAAAATTGCTTCGTTTTATGGATGGGCATCTCACTGGCCGCCGTTTTTTGGCACTCGATCAACCAACGCTAGCCGACCTGGCTTGCTACTCATATATCGCTCATGCTCCCGAAGGGGGAATATCGCTGGCAGAGTACCCGCAGGTTCGTGCTTGGCTCGCCGAAGTAGAGGCATTACCTCATTTCAAGTCGATGCCGGGCTTGCCTGTCCTTTGATACTCAGCAATGTCTTTCCCTTTCGAAAGAAATGCCAGGTAGTCAGGATGAGCTATACCCCAAGGCCTCCGCACTTGGACATCCTATTGGGGTAAGGCCCAGGAAACAGGTCCGTAATTCATCATCCCAGTCGGCGCGTTTGCGCTTGAGTCGCAGGCTGGACTTGACGGTATCCGTGGTATCCATGCGGAAGAGGTTGAGGAGGATTTTCTTGATGAGCGAGAGATTTTCCGGGGCGTTGTCCTTGCGGACGGTACTGGCATCTTCCTTCAGGGTGACATCGAGTACCCAGTGCAGCTGATTGCAGCGGATTTTCGATGCCCCAGTGCGAACGCACGGCTTCAGCGACTTCGGCCGGTGCGAGGGGGCGCGAGCCGATGTAGTCGTGCTGTTCGAGCTTGGGCGGCTTGCCTTTGACCTGGCGCACGGAATCGATACACGCGTTTGCAGTATTTTGAATGCCGCCGGCGGCAACCTTCAACGCAGCAAACAGCTCGACCGTGCCATGGCGCCGGTTCATGAAATGGCTGGTTCATGAAATACCCCTTCAATTTTACATAATAAAAATTATGCGCAATCATGGAGCCCAAAGGATAAACAAAGGAGGAACAAGAATCTGCCGGGTCCATGAATGAAGAGCGGCGTTTTCGCATCGCTCCTCATTGCAGTCTGCAAGTTACTGAATCAGGAGTTTTACCGCCTTGCCAGGCAAGGCTCCTTTACTTTTCAGCCACTCGGCCACATCGGTATTGTTTGTCTTGGCGGCCCAATCCAGCGCTGTTTCACCATTTTGCGTCTTCTTGTTCAAGGCGCAGCCCGCATTCACCAGCATCTGCACAACCTCCATGTGACCGCCACGCGCCGCGGCCATGAGAGCGGTCATGCCATTTTCGCTGCTGGCGTCGATGTCGGCGCCTTTTTCCATGAGAAACCGGACCACTTCCGGATGTCCGTTGAAGGCAGCGTAGATCAATGGCGTCCAGCCCTCCATGTTCACTTGCGCGCCAGCCTCAACCAGGCGTTTTACCAAGGGTAAGGCTCCTTGGTAGGCGGCGATGTGCAGTGCCGAATCGCCATGGCGATTACGGGCATTGACCCTGGCCCGTTGTTCGAGCAACAGGTCAACCAACTCCAGGTTGCCTTCCCGCGTCGCCAGCATGAGCAAGGTATTGCCTTCGATATCCGAGGTATTGGCATCCATACCCCGATTCAGGAGTTCAACCACGGCCCCCCGGTTGCCCAGTTTTATTGCCGTCATCATGTCGTCGTAAGAGGCGGCTCCTGCGGAACAAGGTGCCGTGATGATCAGGGTGCCGAGCAGTAAGCCGTACAGTTTTTGCTGAATTTTCATGGTGCGAGGACCTTCCGTACACTGGGGAAAAGGGAAAAAAAGTTTTGCGTGGTGGCTTCAGCGACTTCATCGAAGCGGAGACCTCGCAAGCGGGCGATTTCGTCGGCCACGAAGCGTACATGGGCAGGCTGATTGGTTTTGCCTCGATAAGGCACGGGTGCCAGATAAGGGGCGTCGGTTTCGACCAGGAGACGGTCGAGCGGTACTTTGCAGGCAACCTCCTTGACCTGCAAGGCATTCTTGAAGGTGACGATGCCGGAAATGGATATGTAAAAGCCGAGATCCAGGGCTTGCTGAGCGATGTCCCACGATTCCGTAAAGCAGTGCAGGATGCCCCCAACCGTCCGGGCCCCCTCTTCTGCCAGAATGCTCAGGGTGTCCCCGGCTGCATCCCGGGTGTGGATGATCAGTGGCTTGCCTGATGCAATGGCCGCCCGGATATGGGTCCGGAAACGCTGGCGCTGCCATTCGGGCTGGTCTTTCTGCCAGTGATAATCCAGCCCGGTTTCGCCAATCGCCACCACTTTCGGGTGCTGGGCCAGGGCGCACAGGGTTTCCTGATCGGGTTCCTGCACGTCCTCGTATTCCGGATGCAGGCCGACACTCGCAAACAGGTGAGGGTGTTGCTCGGCCAGCGCCAGAACCCGGGGAAAATCCTCCATATTCACGCCAACGCAGAGGGCTCCCCGCACTCCGTTCTCCTGCATGGCCGCGAGCATCCGGGGTAAGTTTTCTGACAGCCCGGGAAAATCCAGGTGGCAATGGGAATCGATCAGCATCGTGGCGTCAGAGGGTGTGGGTCGGGCGGGAGGAATTCAAGACGCCGGCCAGCAGGCTTTCGATCTTGCGTTTGGCTTCCTGTCCACTTTCATCGGCATTGAAATGGATGCCAATGCCCTGGGCGCGATTATTCTGGGCGCCCGCGGGCGTTATCCAGACGACCTTGCCGGCAATGGGCAATTTAGCCGGGTCCTCCATGAGGGACAGGAGCATGAAGACCTCGTCCCCCAGCGCATACTTGCGGGTGGTGGGAATGAAGATGCCACCATTTTTGAGCATGGGCATGAAGGCCGCATAAAGTGCTGACCTGGAATTGATATTCAGCGACAACACACTCGGGCGTGAAGCTGCCGCTTTGACGGGATCAGTCATGGGTTTTCACTCTACGAACAAGGCGCGATAGCCGAAAAGGAATTGCTCAAGAAACAGCCGGGCATTCAGTGGATGTTCACTCTCCCGACGCAGTTTAACCAGTTGCCGGTAGAAGCGGACCAGTTTTTCCAGCGAACTCCCGGTGGAAAGGGTTTCGATTCTAGCGCGTTGGCGTAAATAAAAGCGCGTTGGCAGGCCTTGGCTTGCAAGACTCAAATCCACCAGCCATTTTTGCGACCAATCCACCAGCTGGGGCAAAGGGTTCTCTCCCTTTACGGCTTTCAGGGCTTTATCCAAAGCCGTAGCCGTTGCAATGACTTCCAGCTTGCTGCCGCTACTCAGGGCCTGGATCAGCGCGTCCAGCCAGGCCGTTCCATTCGTGCTGGCCAGCGTCTGGGCCAAACCAGGCGCCCCACCCGCAAGGGCCAGCCAGACTTCAGGGTTTTCCACCCCCTCTTCCTGGAGCGCCCGTTGGGCGATGGCAGCGGGAGGCCGGGTGATCGGCAAGGCCTGGCAACGGCTGCGCAGCGTGGGAAGCAAACGCATCGGCTCACTGGATACCAATAAAAACAAGGTACCTGGAGGCGGTTCTTCAAGTACTTTGAGGATGGCATTGGCCGCACTACGGTTCAGGGTTTCCGCTGGATTGACGAGGATGATCCGCAAACCCTGGCGATGGGTGCCCACGCCGAAAAAGTCATCCAGTTCCCGGACCTGATCAATGGTGATCTGTTGCCCCCCTCGCCTGGCCTTGTCCGCACCCCCCTCTTCTTCCTGTGTTTTCTGGGCGGCGGGCTGCAGCATGCGGAAATCGGGATGGTTGCCCTGTTCGAACCAGTGGCAGGCAAGGCAGGCACCACAGGCTTTACCATCGGCTTGCACCTGTTCGCAGAGCAGGCTGGCTGCAAAGGCCTGGGCCAGCAAGCCCTTGCCCAGGCCACGGGGACCGCTCAGCAACAGGGCATGGGGCAAGCGCTGACGCCAGTCCTGCAACCGTCTCCAGGAATCTCCGTAGATTGAAATAACGTTCATGAACAAATGGATAGAACGTTTTGTTCAAGTTGTTTGCGAATATCATCCATCGCTTGCTCACCGTTGATGACACGAAAACGCTGGGGATGGCTGGCGGCCCGGTCCAGGTAGACATGACGGACCCGGTCATGAAACAGGGCCTGCTCCTGTTCAAATCGGTCCAGGTGGCGGTTGGCCAGGACGATCCGGCGCCGGGCCACCTCACAGGGCACATCGAACAACAGGGTCAGGTCGGGCTGGGTTTCGCCATGCACCCATTGCTCCAGCTGTTTGATCTTGTGGCGATCCAGGCCCCTGCCCCCGCCCTGATAGGCGTAGGTGGCATCGCTAAAGCGGTCACAGACCACCCACTCGCCCCGCTCCAGTGCGGGCAGGATCACCTGGGCCAGGTGTTCGCACCGGGCGGCAAACATCAGCAGGGTTTCGGTTTCCAGACACATGGGCTCGGACAGGAGCCATTCCCGCAGTTTTTCTCCCAGCGGCGTCCCGCCCGGTTCCCGGGTGGCAACGACGGTCTTGCCCTGTTGGCGCAAAAACGCGGCCAGCCAGTCCAGGTGACTACTCTTGCCGGCCCCGTCAATTCCTTCGAGGGTGATGAATTTACCTTTCAAAACAGGCTCCTGACTTTAACGAGCACGGCGCTGATAGCGATTGACCGCCTGCTCGTGCTCATCCAGGGTACGGGAAAAATGGCTGCTGCCATCCCCCCTGGCGACAAAATAAAAAGCCCCCGTCCTGGCCGGGTGCAAGGCGGCCTGCAGGGCGGCAAGGCCCGGCATGGCGATGGGGGTGGGAGGCAGGCCGGTACGGGTGTAGGTATTGAAGGGGGTGTCGGTCTGTAAATCGACCTTGCGGAGATTGCCATCAAACCGCTCCCCCAGGCCATAAATCACGGCCGGGTCCGTTTGCAGGCGCATGCCGCTACGCAGCCGATTGACGAAAACCCCTGCCACCATTTCCCGGTCGGCTGCCACGCCGGTTTCCTTTTCCACGAGGGAGGCCATGATCAAGGCTTCATAGGGCGTGCGGTAGGGCAAGCCGGGTTCCCGTCCGGCCCACTCCCGCTCCAGATGGCGCTGCATGGCCCGGGCCGCCTGGCTCAGCAGTTCCAGGTCGGTGGAATACTTGTCGACCCGATAGGTATCCGGGAAGAACATGCCCTCCGGCGCAATGTCGGGAAAACCGAGTTTCTGCATCAATTCCCTCTCATCCAGGGCGGTGGTCACATGCTCCAGTCCTTGATGGGCCGTCAGCAGGCTGCGCCACTGCCGGAAGGTCCACCCCTCGATGAGACGGACCTCCACCTGCAGTACCTTGCCCTCTACCAGGGCATCCAGAAGCGCCTCCGGCGTGGTCCCGGCGGCAATGCCGTAAGTGCCGGCGCGGATGGAGCCCTCCTTGCCGGACAGACGGGCCGCGAGTACCAGTAGCTCGCCCTGCACTTTCACCCCTGCCTGATCCAGGATGCGCACGACTCCCCGCAGTCCCGTACCCGCAGGGATGCGAAACTCCACGTTGTCCGCAGGCAAACGGAGGGGCTGCTTGAGCCAGCCATGAAAACCTCCGGCCAGCAGGGCCAGGGACAACGCCAGCAACAGGAAGGTACGCAGCAGAAACTTCACGGAAATACCAGGTCAAATGGCAGGTAGAGCGGCCCGGGCCAGCAGGGAACGGGCGCTATAATAGCCCAAACCCCTTTTTGCGAGGCCCCATGAATTCTTGTGCAAACACCTGGCAACAAAGTCTTTCTGCCCTTGGCGCCACATTCGACCCCGACAACACGGATGTCCAGCATTTTGGCGACCCGACCGCGGAACTGGCTGCCGCCGCCCAGGGCACCATCCTGGTTCCTCTCCTGCACTTTTCCTGCATCGAAGCCAGCGGCAGTGATGCCAAGGCGTTTTTGCAGGCTCAGCTCACCAATGATCTGAACTCCCTGCAGGCCGGACAGGCACAACTTTCCGCCTGGTGCTCCGCCAAGGGGCGCATGCTGGCCAGCTTGGTGAACTATCCGCTGGGGGAAAACTACCGGCTGATGCTGGCAACAGACCTGCTGCCCGCCATTCTCCAGCGTTTGCGGATGTTCGTGCTGCGCTCCCGGGTAACACTGGCCGACCTCTCCCAGACCCTGGGCCACCTGGGGCTTGCCGGGACCGGGGTGGAAGCCGCCCTGGCAGCGGCAGGACTGCCCACCCCCGAAATGCCGATGACGACCGCAACCCAGGATCAGGTCAGCATCATTCGCCTCTCCCCTGCGCGCGTCATCCTCGCCGCGCCTCTGACTGAACTTTCTGCCCTGTGGCAAAAGCTGGCAACCCTGGCCACACCGGCCGGCCGCCCCGCCTGGCAATATCGGGACGTGCAGGAAGCCTTTCCCTGGATTACCGGCGCCACCCGGGAAGAATTCGTGCCCCAGATGGCCGACTTCGAAAAAATGGGGGGCGTCAGCTTCCACAAGGGCTGCTACCCGGGCCAGGAAGTGGTGGCCCGGACTCAGTATCTTGGCAAAGTCAAACGCCACCTGTACCGGCTCAAGAGCCCGGTGCCCCTGAGTCCCGGCGAAGAACTCCATGCCCCGGCCAGCCCCGACCAGAGCGCCGGCAAAGTGATCACCTGCGCCCCGTCCCCCGATCGAGGCTTCGTCGCCCTGGCCGTCGTGCTGGCCCCGGCCGCCGGGGACCTGCATCAAGGCTCCATGAGCGGTCCCCGGCTGCAGGCCGAAGCCGTCAATCCCTGAGTCTCACGGATGTCTCACGAATGTGCCTGATCCTCGTCGCCTGGCAGGTCCATGAGGATTTTCCCTTGGTGCTGGCCGCCAATCGCGATGAATACTACTGCCGCCCTGCCCTGCCTCTGGCGCCCTGGACTGACAGTCCCGACATCCTGGGCGGACGGGACCTGGAAGCAGGCGGGAGCTGGCTGGCCTGCCACCGGGATGGTCGCTTTGCCGCCGTCACCAATGTCCGCCAGGGTAGTCCGGAAAAAGCCCGCTGCTCCCGGGGCGATCTCGTTAGAAACTACCTTCAAAGTAATCTGCAACCCGATGAATTTGCAGAGACTATCAGAGCAGAAGAATATGCCGGCTTCAATCTGCTGCTGGGCAGTCGGGAAGCATTGCTCTATCTGAGCAACCGCGGCCGGGAGTCAGTGCAGGCCCTGTCAGTGCAGGCCCTGTCTCCCGGCATTTACGGGCTTTCCAATCATCAACTGGACAGCCCCTGGCCCAAGCTGCTGAAGGCCCGCGAGGACTTTTCCCGGGCGCTGGCCGGATTGCCGGATGATGAAGCCTTTTTTCGGCTGCTGGCCGACACCGGACAGGCCGCCGATGCAGACCTGCCGGATACCGGCGTGCCCCTGGCGCTGGAGCGCATGCTCTCCAGTATTTTCGTAGCCTCCGCGACCTACGGCACCCGGGCTTCCACCCTCATGCGCTGTGACCGGATGGGCAACTTCAGCATGGAAGAGCGCCGCTTCGGCCCTCACGGGGTCTCTCTGGACACGCCAAGCCGGTGCGGGTCGCAAAAGGATAGCCCGTGATTTCCGGCCAGGAGTGCCTTGCCGGACTGCTGGAAGCGGTGGCCTGGGAACGCATTGAGAACGATGGCAAGGAGGAACGGCTGTTCCAGCCGATCCGCAAGATCCTCGTCAAAGGTTCGGCCGATGGGGTGTTCCGGCGCTGCGACAAACCGGTGCTCGTCGTGGCCGGCGAGGCGGCTGACGCGGTGGCGTCGGTCAAGCCACAGCGTTACCGGCTCCGGCAAGATCAAGTTCCGACAGGAGGTGCAACATGACCGCAGCCACTAAAGTGCTGACCGTACACGTTCCGCTACCGTTGGCCGACAAGGTGGATCAGATGGCTTCACGACTTGAACGCTCACGCGGCTGGATCATGAAGCAGGCGCTTTCCGCCTGGGTCGCCCAGGAAGAAGAACGCGACCGACTGACCCAGGAAGCGCTGTCCGACGTAGATGCCGGCCGCGTCATCGACCACCTGGCCGTGCAGGCATGGGCGGATAGCCTTGACACCGATCAGCCGCTGCCGCTGCCGCGCTGATGAAGCTGAAATGGACCAGCAAGGCGCTTTCCGATTTGGCGCGCTTGTATGAATTCCTGGCTCTGGTGAACAAACCCGCCGCCGCGCGGGCGGTGCAGGCGCTGACCAGAGCCCCGACCACCGACCACCGACCACTGACCACTGACCACTGAC
Source organism: Azovibrio sp. (assembly GCF_049658005.1). Taxonomy (NCBI): domain Bacteria; kingdom Pseudomonadati; phylum Pseudomonadota; class Betaproteobacteria; order Rhodocyclales; family Rhodocyclaceae; genus Azovibrio; species Azovibrio sp. The sequence goes on from NZ_JBASOH010000050.1 coordinate 43,619, forward strand.
CACCGACCACCGACCACCGACCATTCTGCTGGCCAACCCACGCATCGGCGAGCAACTTTTCCAGTTCGAGCCGCGCGAGGTACGGCGAATTCTGGTCGGGGAGTATGAGGTTCGCTACGAACTTCAGGGTTCGATCATCTACATGTTGCGGCTGTGGCATACCCGGGAAGAGCGCTGAAATGGCTTTGCCCCCCCACCTGCGATGACTTCGTGCGCAAGTGGCGCCCCACCCTGGTTGAGATATCAGGGTAAAGCTCAGGCGTCGACGATATCCACCGGGGTGTAAACGGGGGTCGAGTCGAACAATTCCAGGATGTCCCGATTGCCCATGCGGATGCAGCCGTGCGAACGGGGCTCACCCAGAGGGGCACCCTCGGCGGTGCCGTGGATGTAGATGTAACGGCGCATGGTATCGACAGCGCCGAGGCGGTTGAAACCCGGCTCACAGCCGGAGAGCCACAGGATGCGGGTCAGGATCCAGTCCCGCCCGGGGAAAACCTCGGCCAGTTCCGGGGTCCAGATCTCGCCCGTGGGGCGGCGCCCGGAAAACACCGTATGGAGAGGACAGCCCGCTCCGATCTTGGCACGGATCAAATGACGCCCCCGCGGAGTCTGATGACTCCCCTGCTGCTCCCCAACTCCATTTTCCCCGGTGGAGACGGGAAAGCGGCGCAGCAGCCGCCCTTTCTCATCCAGCAATTCCAGGGTCTGCCGGGGAATGGAAACCAGGATGCGCCGGCCTGCCTTCATTTTCCCTGATGCCGGCGGGTGGCGAAGAAGTCCGACAAGAGCCGCCCGCAGCGCTCGGCGAGGACGCCGCCCACTACCTCGGCATGGTGATTGAGCCGGGGTTCGGCAAACAGATCGAGAATGCTGCCATGCACCCCGGTTTTCAAATCCCTGGCTCCATAGACCACCCGGGCAATGCGGGCATGCATGATGGCGCCGGCGCACATGGCGCAAGGCTCCAGGGTCACGAACAGTTCGCAGCCCGGCAGGCGGTAGTTACCCAGCCGGCGGGCCGCATCGCGCAGGGCGGCCACCTCGGCATGGGCGGTGGGATCGTGGTCGCCAATGGGGGAATTGAAGCCCCGGCCCACCACCACACCGTCCCGCACCACCACGGCCCCTACCGGCACCTCTCCCAGGCAGCCGGCCGCCTCGGCCTGAGACAGGGCTTCACGCATGAAAAATTGATCATCGAGCATGGCCTACCCCCTACCCCGGCTGTCTATGGCATGCGGCAAAAAGGCATTACGATAGCCGCAAATCCGGGCTATCTCAAGGATTGCCCAAGGGATTGCCCAAGGGATTGCCCGGGGGATTGCCCGGGGAGTTGCCAGAAAGGCTGGCAAGGGGGTTGCCTGGGGGGTTGCCAGGGAGGCTGCCGGGGCTTGACAGCAAACCAGGCTGGAATGCGCCCAGCCCGCGGCGCCATTTCCCCAGGGAAGTGCCCACTCGTCCATGCTGTTTCTGCCCATCCTCAAGTCATTTTTCAAGCCAGCCAACCCAGCCAAGCCAGCCAACCCAGGGCGTGCGCAAATACCAGCAGGATGCCCAGCGGGGCCAGATAGCGCAACACCAGGTACCAGGCCTTGAAAGGCAGGCCCGACAGTTGCATTTCATCCAGCACCTGCGCCCGGGTCATGATCCAGCCCACAAAAATGGCAATGGCCAAGCCGGAGAGGGGCATCATGATGCGGCTGGTCATGAAGTCCAGTAGTTCAAAAAGATTGAGGCCAAACAGGGTATGCCCGGACCAGCGATTGAAGGAAAGACAAACGCCGATGCCCAGCCACCAGACCGCCAGTCCGGTTCCCCAGGCTGCCACCGGACGGCGCAGCCGCATGCGTTCGGTCAGCCAGGCCACAAAGGGTTCAAGCAGGGAAATGGCCGAGGTCCAGGCGGCAAAGAGCACCAGGAGAAAGAAGAAAACTCCAAACCACTGCCCGCCCGGCATATGGGAAAAAGCCAGGGGCAGGGCCTGCAAAATCAGGCCGGGGCCGGCGGCAGGTTCCAGCCCGTAGGCAAAGGTAAGGGAAAAGATCGCCAGCCCGGCCAGTACGCCCACCAGGGTGCCGGCCAGGGCGACCCAGAGGCTGGTACCGGCGATGCTGGACTGCCGGTCGAGATAGGAGCCATAGGCCATGATCGCCCCCATGCCCAGGCTCAGGGAAAAGAAGGCATGACCTACCGCCGCCAGAATGACGGCGGGGGTAATGGCTTCCGGCTTGAAGGCAAACATGAAATCCCAGGCCGCCGGCATGTCTCCGGCAATGCCGCCCCAAACGGTCAGCAAGGCCAGGATCAGGAACAGGCCGGGCATCATGATCCGGTTCGCGACCTCGATCCCGGCGATGACCCCACGGGCCACCACTCCCACCGTCAGGGCCAGAAAGAGGGTGTGACAGAGCATCATCTGCAGGGGATCGGCCAGCAAGGCTTTGAAGCGGTTTGCTGCCGCCTCAGCATTTTCCAGGCGCAGACCGGACAATGCCTTGAACAGATAATCGACAATCCAGCCCGCCACCACGCTGTAAAAGGAAAGGATCAGCAGGGCGCCGACGATCCCGACCCAGCCTACCAGCCCCCACCCGGAACAACGGCCGCCTTCTTCGGCGACCTTGAGCATGGCGGAAACCGGATTGCCCCTGCCCCGCCTGCCGATCATGATCTCTGCCATCAACAAGGGCAGACCGATCAGGAGCACGCAGACCAGATACACCAGGACAAAGGCGCTCCCTCCCTGAGAGCCGGCCATGTAAGGAAACTTCCAGATATTCCCCAGCCCAACGGCGGAACCAATGGTGACCAGAATGAAGGCCCAGCGGCTGCTCCAGGTGGAGCGTTGAAAGTTGGCGGTCTGGCTCATGCGATTTGGCACGATGGCGGTAAGGTGATCTCAAAAATCAAAGGCTTGCCGCCACGGACATCGGGCCGGACATCGGGCTGAACGTCGGCCGGGCGGCGATCGCCGGTTTTTCGTAGAATGGACGACCATGAAACAGCTTGCCTATCTGCTGCGCCCCATGGCCAGCCAGGATCTGGAAGCGGTGCTGGGCGTGCAAAGACTGGCTTATACACCGGATTTGCACGAGTCCCTAACGGTTTTTTCCAGCAAACTCGAACGCTTTCCCGACAGTAACTGGGTGATTCAGGGAGAGCGGGGTCTGCTGGCCTATCTATTTGCGCAACCAGCCCGGTACCTTCATCCGCCGCCCTTGAATGATTGCGATGCTGCGGTCGCCGGCGCCGATGCTCTGCATCTGCACGACATGGCCGTGGCCCCCTGGTCCCGGGGCCTGGGGCTGGCCGGCCAGCTCGTGGCTACTGGCCTGAACTGGGGGCGCCACCAGAACCTGGCCTGGGCCACCTTGATTGCCGTGCAGGATTCCCGGTCTTTCTGGCAGGCGCATGGCTTTTGCTGCGGCAGCCTGGAGAAATCCCTGGACAGCTACGGTCAAGGGGCCCGCTATATGTATCAATCCCTGCTGGGATAAAATCAGGCCTTTTTTCATCACCTGCTGCAGGCCCTCATGCTCATCCTCAATCGCACCGTGTTCTTTGTTTCCGACGGCACCGGCATCACTGTCGAAGCCCTGGGACATAGCCTGCTTTCCCAGTTCGAGGGGGTGAAATTCACCCAGATCCGCATTCCCTTCATCGATAGCGAGGATAAGGCGCGGGAGGTGGTCGCCCGCATCAATGCCAGGAGTGAGGCCGATGGGATCCGCCCGATTGTGTTTACCACCCTGATCAATCCCAGGGTCGCGGCAATCGTGCATCAGGCCGACGCCTATTCCCTTTCCTATTTCGAGACCTTCCTCTCTCCCCTTGAAACCGAACTGGGGGTCAAATCCAGCCACACCGTGGGGCGGACCCACGGCACCACCGATAGTTCCGATTACAAGAAACGGATCGAGGCCATCAATTACACCCTGGCCCACGATGACGGGATCACCGACCAGGATCTGGAAGAAGCGGATGTGGTGCTGGTGGGGGTTTCGCGCTGCGGCAAGACGCCAACTTCCCTGTATCTGGCCATGCAGTTCGGCCTGAAAGCGGCCAATTTTCCCCTGATTCCCGAGGATTTCGAGCGCGGCAAACTGCCCGGGACCCTGGAAAAACATCGCCGCAAGCTGTTTGGTCTCACCATCCAGCCCGAGCGGCTGGCTCAGATTCGTGAAGAGCGGCGTCCCAACAGCCGCTATGCAGACCTTGCCAACTGTCGCCATGAAGTGGGCGAGGCTGAAAAAATGATGAAACGGGAAGGCATCCGCTGGCTGGATTCCTCCAGCAAATCCATCGAGGAAATTGCCACCACGGTACTCGAAGAACTGCAGCTCAGATAGCGGTCAGGCCTGCCGGCGCCGCACGGTCTCGAACAGGCAGATGGCGGCGGCGGCACCCACGTTCAGGGATTCCACCGCACCTGGCATGGGGATGGTGATGCGGTGCCGGGCCTGGGCCAGGGTTTTCGGCCGCACCCCTGTTCCCTCCGCGCCGAATATCCAGGCCAGAGGCCCTTGCCACTCGGCCGCATACAGGGAGGTGGCGCCTTCCAGGCAGGTAGCCAGGGAAGTGCCGCGGTAGCTCGCCAGAAAACCGGGCAGATCCTGGCCTTCGTGAAGATCCAGCAGAAAATGGGCGCCCTGCCCGGCGCGCAACACCTTGGGGGACCAGGCGCCCACGCTGTCGGGCGAGAGCAGCACCTGGCTGAAACCTGCGGCGGCAGCGGTGCGCAGCAAGGTACCCAGATTGCCCGGGTCCTGGATGCCATCGAGCAGCACGCAATCCTTGTCGTGGGCAGGGGACTGATCCGGCCCGGGAATGACCACCTCCGCCAGAATGCCGCTCGGGGTTTCCGTATCCGCCAGTTCCGCCAGCAGCTTGTCAGGCAAGCACACCACTTCGGCGGTGGGGTTGGCTGTCAGCCAGTCCGCAATTTCTGGCCGCGCCCTACCCTGATCTCCCACCAGCACCGTTTGCGGCAAGCCATGCCGGGCTTGCCAGGCGGTGAGCAGGTGCATGCCTTCGAGCAGGGTGGCGCCGGCCTTTTTGCGCTCCCGGCCGGATCGGGCCAGATTTTTCCAGGCCTTGTAGGCCGGATTGTCCCGGGAACGGATGACTTTCATCATCAGATCAGGCCCAGCTTGGCCACGGGGCCAAAACTGCGCCGGTGCTCGGGACAGGGGCCGTGGGCCTGGAGGGCGGCAAGATGCGCGGCGGTGGGATAGCCCTTGTGCCGGTCGAAACCATACTGGGGATATTGCAGGTGCAATTTCACCATGCCGGCATCCCGCACGGTCTTGGCCAGGATCGAGGCGGCGGCGATGGCGGCAATCTTGCCATCGCCCTGGACCACTGCTTCCACGGGAATATCCAGCCTGGGGCCGCGGTTGCCATCCACCACCGCCCGGACTGGCGCCAGGCTCAAGCCGGCCACGGCCCGCTGCATGGCCAGGAAGGTGGCCTGGAGGATGTTGATCCGGTCGATTTCCTCGGCGCTGGCGGCGGCCACACACCAGGCCAGGGCCTTGGCACGGATTTCCACGGCCAGCAAATTGCGGCGCTTTTCCGGGAGCTTCTTGGAATCGTCGAGGCCGACAATGGGACTGGCCGGGTCCAGGATCACGGCAGCCGCCACCACCGGCCCGGCCAGGGGCCCCCGCCCCGCCTCGTCGATGCCGCAGACGTCGCCGGGCAGGAGAATCAGGCCAGCAGACATTCGATGACTGCCGTCGCCGCCTTCTCGGCGGTGTTCTGCTGCAACTGATGGTGGATGTCGGTAAAGGCCCGCTCCAGGAAAGTGGCAATCCGCTGATCCCCTTCCAGATTGAGGAGGGCCTGGGCCAGGTTTTCCGGCGTGGCATCGTCCTGGAGCAGCTCCGGCACCAGGAAGCGGCCCGCCAGGATGTTGGGCAAGCCCACATAGGGCAGATAGCCCTTGCGCTTCATGATCCGGTAGGAGGCGGGGGCGAGCTTGTAGGTAATGACCATCGGGCGCTTCACCAGCGCGGCTTCGAGAGTGGCGGTTCCGCTCGCCACCAGCACCACGTCGGCGGCCCCCATGGCGTCCTGGGCGTGTCCGAACAGGAGCCGGAAAGGCAGGTTCGCCGCTTCATGCTGGTAGATGGCTGTTTCGAACTGGATCCGGGTTTCCCGGGTGGTCAGGGGCACCAGGAAGATGGCCTGGGGCTGGCTCTGATGGATCAGCCTGGCGGTCTGCACGAAGGTCCCGGCCATGTATTCCAGTTCCGACTGGCGGCTGCCGGGCAGGAGGGCGTAGATGGGGCCAGCCAAGGGCAGATTGAGCTTCGCTCGTGCTTCCTTCTTGTCCGTGTGCAGGGGAATCTGATCCGCCATGGGATGCCCGACGTAAGTCACCGGAATACCGGCCTTTTCATAGAGGGGGGGCTCCATGGGGAACAGGGCCAGGACCCGATTTACCGCCTTGGCGATCTTGTGGATGCGTTTGCCGCGCCAGGCCCAGATGGAAGGACTGACGTAATGGAGGGTGGTGATGCATCTGGCTTTCAGGTCGGCTTCCAGGCCCAGGTTGAAGTCGGGCGCATCGACTCCGATGAAGATATCGGGTGGGTTCTGCAGCAGGCGGGTCTTGAGCTGACTGCGAATGGCGGAAATTTCCCGGTAGCGCTTCAGGACTTCCACATAGCCCATGACTGCCAGCTTTTCCATCGGCCACCAGGCGTCGAAACCCAGGGCCGACATCCTGGGGCCACCGATGCCACAGAAGGTGGCATCAGGGAGGCGGGCCTTGAGGGCGGCAATCAGGTGGCTGGCCAGCAGGTCTCCCGAAGCCTCGCCCGCCACGATAGCGATGCGGGGAGCACGCTTCATCGAATGATGCCGCGCCTGGAGACTTCGAGGAAATCGACAAACATCTGCACGTCAGGCTGCTCTTTCGCGGCTTCGGCCAGCTTGGCCCTGGCCTCTTCCAGCATCAGACCGGATTTGTACAAGGTGCGGTAGGCTCGCTTCAGGGCGGCGATGGAGTCGGCAGTAAAACCGCGCCGCTTCAGACCTTCCACATTGATGCCATAGGGAGCTGCGGTATTGCCGGCGGCCATCAGGTATGGTGGCACATCCTGCAGCACCACGGTGCCAACGGCGGTCATCACATGGGCGCCGATGTGGCAAAACTGGTGCACCCCGGTGTAGCCCCCCAGGATGGCCCAGTCATCCACATGGACATGCCCGGCGAGCTGGGCATTGTTGGCAAAAGTGGTGTGGTTGCCGACCTGGCAGTCATGGGCGATATGCACATAGGCCATGATCCAGTTATCGTTGCCGATGCGGGTGACGCCCGCATCCTGGATCGTGCCCAGATTGAAGGTACAGAACTCGCGGATGGTGTTGCGGTCGCCGATTTCCAGACGGGTGGGCTCGCCGGCGTATTTCTTGTCCTGGGGCACCTCGCCCAGGGAGGAGAACTGGAAAATCCGGTTTTCCCGGCCAATGCGGGTATGGCCGCAGATCACCACATGGGAAGCAATGACCGTCTGATCGCCGATTTCCACATGCTCACCGATGAGGGTGTAGGGGCCGATCTCGACCCCGGCGCCGATTCTGGCACCCGGATGAACCACGGCGGTAGGATGAATCCTTGCACTCACTTGGCGATATTCCGCTTGGCGCACATCAGATTGGCTTCGGCGGCCAGTTCGCCATCGACCCGGGCCTCGGCCTGGTACTTCCAGATGCCGCGCATCAGACGTTTGATCTCCACATGCAGGTGTAGTTGATCCCCCGGTATCACCGGGCGCTTGAAGCGGGTGTTGTCGATGCCGACAAAATAGAACACCGAGTCATCGCTGGGCATTTCGCCCATGGTCTTGAAGGAAAGGATGCCGGCCGCCTGGGCCAGGGCTTCCACGATCAACACGCCAGGCATCACGGGGTGATGGGGAAAATGCCCCTGAAAGAAAGGCTCGTTGATGCTGACGTTCTTGTAAGCATGAATGGATTTACCCGGCGTGACTTCGACCACCCGGTCCACCAGCAGGAACGGATAGCGGTGGGGCAGGTATTCCAGAATTTGATGTATATCCATTTTTCAGCTCTTGATCTCTAGTTCTTCAAGTTTCTTTTCGAGTTCGCGGACTCGCTGGGCCAGTTGTCCCAGGTGTTTCAACTGGGCGGCACTCTGGAGCCACTTGTCGTGGGTGTCCAGAGGATAAAGGGCGGTGTACTTGCCCCCGTTGGTGAGACTCTTCATCACCATGGTGCCCGGGGAAATCTCGGTACCGGGCGCAATCTCCAGATGCCCGAGGATCATGGCGGCGCCGCCAAGGGCGCAGTGATGGCCGATCTTCGTGCTTCCGGCAATGCCGACACAGCCGGCGATCACCGTATGCTCGCCAATGACGCAGTTGTGGCCGATCTGGATCTGGTTGTCGAGCTTGCAGCCATCGCCGATGACCGTATCTTCCAGGGCTCCCCGGTCGATGCTGGTATTGGCGCCGATTTCCACGTTGTTGCCGATGACAACCTGGCCGATCTGGGGAATTTTCAGCCACTGGCCCGCTTCCGGCGCAAAACCGAAACCATCGGCCCCGATGACGGCACCGCTGTGGACGATGCACTGCTCACCCAGCTGACACCCCGGGTAAATGACGGCACCAGGATGAATGATGCTGCCCGCACCGATCGAGGCGCCAGCTCCGATGACGGCATTGGCGCGGATTTCCACGCCTTCGCCCAACACGACGCCAGGCCCCACATACGCCCCAGGCCCCAGGTGGCAGGAAGCCGGAATGGGAGATTCGGCGCAGGCCTGGGCATGCACCCCGGCGCCCAGGCGCTGCACCGGATTCAGCAGGGCTGCCACCCGGGCGTAATACACATAGGGTTTGGGCGTAAGAATGGCGGCAGCAGGCGCATCCTGTGCCATGTCCGGCGTCAGGATGACCGCAGAAGCCCGGCAGTGCTGGAGATGTTTGCGATATTTCGGATTGGCCAGAAAGCTGATCTGGCCGGTCCCAGCCCCCTGCAGGGTGCCCACCTGGGAGATGATGACGCTTCCGTCACCCCGCAGTTCACCGCCCAGGCGGTCCACAATAGCCGCGAGCGTGTAAGCCGCTCCGCTCGCGTCCGGATGCATCACTTGCTTTCCGAGAGTGCCTTGACCACCTGATCGGTGATGTCCAGTTTCGGACTGACCCAGACCACATCCTGGAGGATCAGGTCGTACTTCTGGCTGTCGGCGATCTGTTTGATGGCCCGGTTGGCCTTCTCGATAATCGCGGCATTGGCTTCATTCTGGCGCAGATTCAGATCCTCGCGGAACTCCCGCTGCTTGCGCTGGAATTCACGGGAAAGCTCGGAGAACTCGCGTTCCTTGTTGCGTCGCTCGGTTTCGGACAGGGTGACCGAATTTTTCTCCATGTTTTCCTGCATGCCCTGGAGCTGCTTCGCCATGCGCTGCAGTTCCTGGTCACGCTTGGAGAATTCGGCTTCGATTTCCTTGGCCGCCTTGATGGCGGAAGGGGCATTGCGGAAGATACGCTGGGTATCCACATAACCTACTTTCAATTCGGCAGCTTGGGCAAGCGGTACTGCCAGAAGGGTGAAAGCGGCGCAGATACTAGCGGCAAGAACGGATTTGGTATTCAACATTGCTCTCCTGCATCAAAAAGTGGAACCCAGTTGGAACTGGAAGGTTTCAGTGTCATCGCCCGGCTTGTCATTGAGAGGCGCGGCGATACTGAACTTGAGCGGCCCAACCGGGGAAATCCAGGCCAGGGAAAGCCCGGTGGAAGCCCTGATCGCTTCTGTGCTGATCTTCTGGCCCTTGCCAAAAACCTGGCCCATGTCGAAGAACCAGCCCAGACGCAATGTCTTGTCATAGCCAGGAAGCCCCCAGAGCAGTTCGGCATTGCCTACCAATTTGCGGTGTCCCCCCAGCCGTTCATCCGGATATTTGGCATCCACGGGCCCGAGGCTGGCTGAGGCATAGCCCCGGACCGAGTTGATACCGCCGACATAGTAGTTTTTATAGAAGGGGAGTTCATCCTGACCACCATAACCGTCGCCGATGCCCACGTCGCCGTTGATCATCAGGGTAAAGGTTTTGGATAGGGCAAAGAAGCGCTGATATTGATAATTCAATTTCCAGTACTTCAAATCCCCGCCAGGCAGCGCTACTTCAAGCGCCGCGCGCTGATAAACACCGGTCGTGGGGAAAATATAACTATCCTTGCCATCGCTGGTCCAGTTCATGGTCAACGGAAAGGCAAGATTCGACTCCCCGAATTTATTGACGAAATCGATATAACGCTGTGGACTATCGGAGAAAACTTCGGTTTTGGTATAGTCAAACGTCAAGCCGACGCCGATGGACTCGTGCTCGGAAATCGGGAAGCCAAAGCGAATGCCCGCACCGGTCGAGGCCGTCTTGTACTGACCCACATCCAGCGAAGTCGGGTCGACGGTGCGGTGATAGACATCAAACCCCTGACTGATCCCGTCCATCGTGAAATAGGGGTCGGTAAAAGACAAGGAGAGATTGCGATTGATCCTGCTGGTATTGAGCCCCAGGGCCAGATGCTTGCCACTGCCGAAAATATTATTCTGCGAAACGGAACCGGACAGCATGACTTTTTCTGACTGCGAAAAACCTGCCCCGAGCATGACGTTGCCGGTCGGCTTTTCGACGACATTCAGATTCACATCGACCTGATCCGCCGTTCCAGGTACGGGCGGCGTCTCCACCGTCACGTCGGTGAAGTAGCCGAGCTTGTCGACCCGTTGCCTGGAGAGGGTCACCTTTTCGGCGTTATACCAACCGCCTTCCATTTGCCGCATTTCTCGACGAATCACCTCATCCCGGGTACGGGTATTGCCGGTTACATTGACCCGGCGCACATAAACCCGTTTGCCCGGATCGACAAAAATGGTGAAGGCAACCTGTTTCTTTTCCTTGTCCATTTCAGGAGATGCATTGACATTGGCAAACGCATAACCCTGATCGCTCAAGCGGTCCGCAATTTTTTTGGTCGTGTTATTCAATTCATCCCGGGAAAAAACCTGCCCGGGTTTCAAGGGAACGAGACGACGTATCTCGTCTTCCGGCAAGACCAGGTCGCCCGCCAGTTTTATCGAGGAAATCTGGTAACGATCCCCTTCCGTAATATTGATCGTAATGTAAATATCCTGCTTGTCCGGTGAAATGCTGACCTGGGTGGAGTCGACCGCGAATTCCATGTAACCCCGGTTCATGTAATACGAACGCAGCTTTTCCAGATCGGCCGAAAGCTTTTGCCGGGAGTATTGGTCATTTTTGGTATACCAGGTCAGCCAGCCGGGTGTTGTCTGTTCGAACAGTTTCAGCAAATCAGATTCGCGAAAGGCCTGCGCGCCCACGATGTTGATCGACTTGATCCTGGCCGCATCCCCTTCATTGATATTGAAGTTGATACCCACACGGTTGCGCTCCAGGGGCGTCACCGTGGTGGTGATCTGCACACCATACTTGCCTTTGGAAAGATACTGGCGCTTCAATTCCTGCTCGGCGCGATCGAGCAGCGCCCGGTCAAAAATCTGGGTTTCCGCGATCCCCATGTCTTTCATGGCCTTGAGAATCTGATCCTTTTCAAATTCCTTCATGCCGATGAAGTCGATCTTGGCGATGGCGGGACGCTCCTGCACCACGACGACCAGCACGTCGCCCTCGACTTCGACCCGGACATCCTTGAAGAAGCCGGTGGAAAACAGTGACTTGATGGCCTGCGAGGCTTTTTCTTCGGTCATCGTGTCGCCTACCCGGACTGGCAGATAGGAAAACACCGTCCCGGCTTCGGTACGCTGAATACCTTCAACCCTGATGTCCTTGATGGCAAATGGTTCGAAAGCAAAGGCTGAGGCAGACAGCACGCTTGCAAGCAGAACCGCGCAAATTTTGTTATTCATTCACTCAGCCGTTTAAGAGGGGACCCAGCAGGCGACTCAAATCATTGAAAAAAGCGAAAGCCATCAGGGTAAACAGCAGGGTGAGGCCGATTTGCTGCCCCCACGCCATGACCCGTTCAGAGAGCGGACCCCCCTTGATGACTTCGAGAGCATGATACATCAAATGCCCTCCATCCAATACGGGGATGGGCAGCAGGTTGAGGATGCCGAGACTGATACTCACGAGGGCCATGAATTTGAGGTAATAGTCCAGCCCCAGCCTGGCGGACTGGCCTGCGTAGTCGGCAATGGTGACCGGGCCGGAGAGGTTTTTCCAGGAAGCTTCGCCGGTCAGCATCTTGCCGAACATCACCAGGCTGAAGACGGATTTGTCCCAGGTTTCCCGCACGGCACGGAGCGCTGCGTCGAGGCAGCCATAGCGAACGAACCCCTTGATCTCCGGCTGTCCCTCCAGGCTCGCCTCCGCTACGGAAACCCCGATCCGCCCGATGCGCAAGCCCTGTTCTTCGATGACCTGCGGCGTGATTTGCACCTGGAAGCGGTTGGCTCCCCGCAACATGTCAAACATCATGGCCTGGCCCGGAGATTGCCGGATGGCCTCCACCACCTCATCCCAGGTCGCTATCGGTTTTTGATCGATGGCAACAAAAATATCGCCGGCCTGCAATCTTGCCGCCGCCCCGGGACTGCCGGCCTGAATCCCGCCCACCACCGGCAAAATGGCGGGACGGTAAAAACGCAGGCCCAGGCTGGCAAAGGCATCCTTTTCCCAGCCCTGTTCGGCCAGGGAGCCGAGGGCAAGATGGCGGAACACACGTCCCCCGCCGAGCGGCTGCAGTTCCAGTTCCACACTGTTCTGCTGGGTGGCCTTGTGTAATAACAACCACTGGAAGTCCTGCCAGGTTTGTACCGCTTCTCCGTCGACGCGAAGGACCCGGTCGCCATTGGCAATTCCGGCCCTGGCAGCAGGGGATTCGGCGACAGGAGGCCCGAGTACGGGGCGCAATTCCTCGCTACCGTGCCAGAACAATCCCCAGTAGATCAGGATGGCGAGCAGGAAATTGGCCAGCGGGCCGGCCACCACGATGATACTGCGCCGTCCCACACTTTGCCGGTTGTAGGCCCGGTGCAATTCATGAGCCGAGACCTCCCCTTCCCGCTCGTCCAGCATGCGCACATAGCCCCCCAGGGGCAGAAGGCTGAGCGACCACTCGGTCTGATCCGGGCCGTACCGGCGACTCCAGATGATGGGTCCGAAACCTGCACAAAACCGCAGTATCTTGACGCCGCAAAGCCGGGCCGCGACAAAGTGGCCGAACTCGTGCACCACGACCAGCACCCCGAGAACGAGGATGAAGGCGCCCAGGTAAAAAGGAAGGTCACTCAAAGGAAGGTCGCTCATGAGCCGCCCCGGTTCATGCCGCAGAGCAGTTCCCCGGCTCGGCTTCGGGCCAGGGCATCGGCCGCCTTCACCTGCTCCAGGGTATCGGCCGCCGAGACCGGCAGGGCTTCCAGCACCGCCGCCACCAAGCGTGCAATTCCGGGGAATGTCAGCTGCCGCTTCAGGAATGCTTCCACGGCCACCTCATTGGCAGCATTCAGAATGGCAGGGGCCGTTCCACCGGCTGCGAGCGCCTCATAGGCCAATTTCAGACAGGGAAACCGTTGAAAATCAGGTGCCTGGAAATCCAGCCGGGCAATCTGGAAAAGATCCAGGGGAGGAACGCCTGCCTCGATCCGCTCGGGATAAGCCAGCGCGTGGGCAATCGGGGTACGCATGTCGGGATTGCCCAGTTGGGCCAGCACGGAACCATCCACATACTCCACCAGGGAGTGAATGACGCTCTGGGGGTGTACGACCACCTGAATTTTTTCTCCGGGCACCCCGAACAGCCAGCGAGCTTCGATCAATTCCAGGCCTTTGTTCATCATGGAGGCGGAATCCACGGAAATCTTGCGCCCCATGACCCAGTTGGGATGGGCGCAGGCCTGCTCCGGCGTGACATGTTCAAGGTCTGCCGGCGCCAGATTGCAAAAAGGGCCCCCGGAAGCCGTCAGCAGAATGCGTCGCACCCCGCTTTCGGCCAGGCCGGGGCGAAAACCAGCGGGCAAGGACTGGAAGATGGCATTGTGTTCGCTATCGACCGGCAGCAGCGTCGCCCCATGCCGGGCAACGGCCTCCATGAACAGCGCCCCGGCGGTCACCAGGGCTTCCTTGTTGGCCAATAGCACCCGTTTGCCCTGTTCGACCGCGGCCAGGGTAGGCGCCAGGCCGGCTGCCCCGACGATGGCGGCCATCACGGTATCCGCCTCGGGCGCCGCCGCTACCTGACACAGGGCTTCAGGGCCGTGCAGCACCTGGGTTTCGAGGCCCAGGGACTGGAGTGTGGACTGCAGGCGCCCCGCCAGATCCGCATCACCCACCACGGCAAAGTCGGGCCGGAATTCACGGCATTGATCCCGCAGCTTTTCCCATTGGCGGTGCGCACAAAGCGCGAAGGCCCGGTAACGCTGCGGGTGACGCCGGATTAGATCCAGGGTGTTTTCGCCAATGGAACCCGTTGAACCGAGAAGGGTGATTTGACGCATGGGAATTTGACGCATGGGAATCAGGCCGCGATCAACAGGAGGCAACAAGCCGAAACAGGCAGGATGGCCGTCAGGCTGTCGATGCGGTCAAGAATCCCGCCGTGCCCCGGCAGCAACTGGCTGCTGTCCTTGATCCCGGCCAGGCGTTTCATCAAGGACTCGAACAGGTCGCCGAGCACGCTGACGGCCGTCAGCAGCATCAGGATGAGGGCCCAGACAAGCGCGCCCACCCCGGCCTGGGGACCGATGGAAAAACCCAGGATCAGGACGCCAGCGACGGCCCCGGCCACCCCTTCCCAGGTCTTGCCGGGGCTGATCGAGGGAGCCAGTTTGTGCTTGCCAAAAGCGCGCCCGGAAAAATAAGCGGCGCTATCCGCCACCCAGGCAATGCTCAGCACGGTCAGCAGGGGCAGCACCCCCAGGGCACGGAACTGGACAATCGCCAACCAGGCCGGCAGCAGAACCATGAGGCCGGGCCAGATGCCGATGGCGCCTTTACAGTTCCAGCGGCGGCGGATCCAGAAGGGGACCAGCACCAGCCAGAACAGCGCCGCCAGGCCATAGACCCAGAGCAAAGCCGGCCTCAGTGCTGCGTCAGGCCACTGCAACAGGGCAGGAAAGAACATGACAAGCAGCACCATCAGGATAAAGAGGCCAGCGCCGTAGCACTTGCGTGCGCCTTCGGAAAAAGCGGCCAGCGCCCCCCATTCCCAGGCCCCCAGGGCCGTCACTGCGGCCATCAGGATGGCCCAGCCCGCTTGCGGCAACCAGAGCATGGCCGGCACCAGCACAAGCAGCATGAGAAAGGCGGTGATCACGCGTACTTCAAGCATTGCCGGATTGATCCGTCAGTTGTTCGCTGGTGCGCCCGAAGCGGCGCTCACGCCCCTGGTAGGACTGGATCGCCAGGCCCAGCGCGTTGGCGCCAAACTCGGGCCAGAGGGTTTCCGTGAAATAGAGCTCGGCATAGGCGAGTTGCCAGAGCAAGAAATTGCTGACCCGTTGTTCGCCGCCGGTACGGATGAACAGATCCGGCTCGGGCGCGAAATGGGTGGATAGATAGGGTTCCAGATCGGTTTCCGTCCAGATGCCTGCCTTGTCCGACGCGGCGGCAGTGAGCCGGTTGACGGCCTGGAGAATATCCCAGCGCCCCCCGTAGTTGGCCGCGATGGTGAGATGCAGGCGGGTATTGCCGGCGGTGACGGCCTCGGCATGGTGGATCAGTTCCTGCAGGCGGGCGTCGAAGCGCGATAAATCACCGATGACGCGCAGACGCACACCGTTACGATCGAGTTTATCCACTTCCTGCTGCAGGGCCGTGACAAACAGCCGCATCAGCAGGCTGACCTCTTCCTCCGGGCGGCGCCAGTTTTCGGAACTGAAGGCAAACAGGGTCAGATATTCGACCCCGCGTTCGATACAGGCCCGCACGATCTCGCGCACGGATTCGATGCCCTTGACATGACCGGCGACCCGCGGCAGGAAACGTTTCTTGGCCCAACGGCCATTGCCATCCATGATGATGGCGATATGACGGGGTACCGGCAGGCGCTCCGGTACATCCCGTGTTGCACTTTTGAAAAATGACACTCAGACGTTGCCTTGACCTTAAACAGCCATCAGTTCGCTCTCTTTTTGAGCGAGCATCTTGTCGACTTCGGCCACGTATTTATCGGTGAGCTTCTGGATCTCTTCCTGGGTACGACGTTCATCGTCCTCGGAGATTTCCTTGTTCTTGACGGCATCCTTGAGGGCATTGTTGGCGTCCCGGCGCAGGTTGCGGATCGCCACCTTGGCATTTTCCCCCTCGCCCTTCACCACCTTGGTCAGATCGCGGCGACGCTCCTCGGTCAGGGCCGGCATGGGGATGCGGATCAACTCGCCCTGGGAAGAAGGATTGAGCCCCAGATCGGACTCACGAATGGCCTTCTCCACCTTGGCGGCCATGGGCTTCTCCCAGACCTGGACACCCAGGGTCCGGGCATCGACCAGGGTCACATTGGCGACCTGATTGATCGGCACCAGGGAGCCGTAATACTCCACCTGGACATGATCCAGAATCCCGGTATGGGCCCGGCCGGTCCGGATCTTGGCCAGGTCGTTCTTGAGGGCGTCGATGGATTTCTGCATCTTCCCTTCGGTGGTTTTCTTGAGTTCGGCAATCATCTCTGACCTCGTTCAGCAATACACCAGGGTTCCTTCGTTCTCGCCGCAAACCACGCGTTTCAGGGCCCCCGGCTTGAAAATCGAAAAGACATTGATGGGCAGCTTCTGATCCCGGCACAGGGCAAAAGCGGTCGCATCCATCACCGCCAGATTGTTGGCGATGGCTTCGTTGAAACTGATCTGCTCGAAACGGGTGGCGTTGGCATCCTTCTTGGGGTCCGCCGTGTAAATGCCATCCACCTTGGTGGCTTTGAGCACGATCTCGGCACCGATTTCGGAACCGCGCAGGGCAGCGGCGGTGTCGGTGGTAAAGAAGGGGTTGCCGGTACCGGCACCAAAGATGACGATCTTGCCCTCTTCCAGATAGCGGATGGCCTTGCCACGAATGTAAGGCTCGACCACCTGCTCGATATTCAGCGCCGATTGCACCCGGCCATTCAAGCCGGCCTGACGCATGGCATCGGACAGGGCCATGGCATTCATCACCGTGGCCAGCATGCCCATGTAGTCGGCGGTGGCGCGATCCATGCCGGTGGCGGTGCCCGCCATGCCCCGGAAGATGTTGCCGCCGCCGATCACCACACCAATCTCCACCCCCAGGTCAGCTACCGCCTTGATCTCGCCGACGATGGTGCTGATGGTCTGCGGATTGATGCCGTAGGCATCGCTCCCCATCAGGGCCTCACCGGACAACTTCAACAAGATGCGCTTGTACTTGGGAGTGGTCATGGTTTCTCCTGATTACTTCTGGGCCGCCGCCGCCTGAGCCGCCACTTCAGCGGCAAAGTCAGTCACCTTCTTCTCGATGCCCTCGCCCACCACATAGAGGACGAAACCGGCGATCGAGGCTCCCTTCCTCTTCAGGAGCTGCTCCACGGTTTCCTTGCCGTCCTCGGCCTTGACGAAGACCTGGTTGAGCAGGGTGACTTCCTTGAGGAACTTCTGCACGCTGCCTTCGGCGATCTTTTCCAGCATGGCTTCCGGCTTGCCGGACTCCCGGGCCTTTTCGATGGCGACGCGACGTTCGGCTTCGATCAGGGCGGCATCCACGCCGCTGGCATCGAGGGACTTGGGTTTGCTGGCCGCAATGTGCATGGCCAGGTCGCGACCCAGCTGCTCGTCGCCGCCCACCAGATCCAGCAACACGCCGATCCTGGCGCCGCCGTGAATGTAGGAAACCAGCTTGCCCTTGGCCTCGATGCGGTTGAAGCGGCGGAGGGTCATGTTTTCGCCGATCTTGCCGACCAGGGCAGCACGGGTAGATTCCACGGTGCCATCGCCCAGCGGCAGGGCGGACAGGGCCTCCACATCGGCGGGAGCCTTGGTGGCAACCAGTCTGGCACAATCCGCCACCAGATTCAGAAAGTCGTCGTTCTTGGCCACGAAATCGGTTTCGCAGTTCACTTCCAGGATGGCGCCCAGCTTGGCATCCTCGGAAATGTAAATGCCGACCACCCCTTCAGCCGTCACGCGTGTCGCGGCCTTGCTGGCCTTGCTGCCCAGCTTGACGCGCAAAATTTCTTCGGCACGCGCCATGTCGCCAGCAGCTTCAGTCAGTGCCTTCTTGCATTCCATCATGGGCGCGTCAGTCTTCTCGCGCAGTTCCTTGACCATGCCTGCGGTAATTTCCGCCATCTTCAACTCCGGGAATATCGAATTAATGTAAACAAGAATGGCGAAGCATAAAGACCCGCTTCAGGCTTCGCCATGACAGCAAAGTTACTCTGCAGATTCTTCTTCGACTTCGACGAATTCTTCGTCGGAACCGGCACCCACGATTTCCTGCAGCGCCATGCTGCGGCCTTCGAGCACGGCATCTGCCACGCCACGGGCGTACAGGCGGATGGCCCGGGAAGAGTCGTCATTGCCGGGGATCACATAATCCACACCCGCGGGGGTGTGGTTGGTATCGACCACGCCGATCACGGGGATGCCGAGCTTGTTGGCTTCAGTCACGGTGATCTTGTGGTAGCCGACGTCCACCACGAAGATGGCATCAGGCAGACCATTCATGTCCTTGATGCCGCCGATGGCCTTCTGCAGCTTTGCCAGCTCACGGGAAAAGGTCAGCGCTTCCTTCTTGGGCATGCGCTCCAGCTCACCCGCTTCCACGGCAGCTTCCATATCCTTCAGGCG
This sequence comes from Azovibrio sp., assembly GCF_049658005.1. Lineage (NCBI taxonomy): Bacteria > Pseudomonadati > Pseudomonadota > Betaproteobacteria > Rhodocyclales > Rhodocyclaceae > Azovibrio > Azovibrio sp. The sequence goes on from NZ_JBASOH010000050.1 coordinate 62,441, forward strand.
CTTGATGGACTGCTTCACGGTCTTGAAGTTGGTCAGCATGCCACCCAGCCAGCGTTGATCCACATAGGGAACACCGGCACGACGGGCTTCTTCCGCGATGATTTCGCGGGCCTGACGCTTGGTGGAAACAAACAGCACGGTGCCCCGATTGGCCGCGAGCTTCTTGACGAACTCCATGGCTTCGTTGTACTTGGCCAGGGTCTTTTCCAGGTTGACGATGTGAATCTTGTTGCGGGCACCGAAGATGTAGGGAGCCATCCTGGGGTTCCAGAAACGAGTCTGGTGACCGAAGTGGACACCGGCTTCCAGCATTTGACGCATGGTTACAGACATTGCAAAACTCCATTAAGGGTTATACCGCCACCTGCCGCCAACGTCGCACCCGGGAGGAACGACACCCTTAACGGGCAGGTGTGTGGATTTCCGGCCAAACCATTTGAACCGGGTTTCAGCCTGGATCGACTGAAACTTTTCAATTATAGCAGTCTGCAACGCCACAAGACAAAGCCCGAATACAAAGTCGAAGCACACGGGAACTTCGTGCGCGGCCAAATTGCCCAATGGCGTCACCATCCCTTATCCTTGCCGCCTCGCTGAACAGAAAAAATTTCATGACCATTCACATCAAGACCCCTGAAGAAATCGAAAAAATGCGGATTGCATGCCGGCTGGCCTCGGAAGTGCTCGATTACATCACCCCCCTGGTCAAAACCGGCGTCACGACCGAGGAAATCGACCGGCTCTGTCATGACTACATGGTCAATGAACTAGGCTGCATCTCCGCCTGCCTGAACTACACGCCTCCCGGTTACAAGCCTTACTCCAAGGCCATTTGCACCTCCATCAACCATCAGGTCTGCCATGGCCTGCCCAATGACCGCCCCCTCAAGAACGGCGACATCGTCAATCTGGACATCACCGTCATCAAGGATGGTTTTCATGGTGACACCAGCCGCATGTTCTGCGTCGGCGAACCTTCGATCCAGGCCAAGCGGCTGTGCGACATCACCTATGAATGCCTGTGGCTGGGCATCAAGGCCGTCAAACCCGGGGGCTACCTGGGTGATATCGGTGCCGTGATCCAGAAACATGCTGAAAAAAACGGTTATTCCGTGGTGCGTGAATTCTGCGGGCATGGCATCGGCCGCAAATTCCATGAAGATCCTCAGGTCCTGCATTACGGCAAGGCGGGTACCGGCACTCAGCTGCAGCCGGGAATGATTTTCACCATCGAGCCCATGATCAATGCCGGCAAGGCCGCAATCCGCGAACTGCCCGATGGCTGGACCATCGTCACCAAGGACCGCAGCCTTTCGGCCCAGTGGGAACACACCATCCTGGTCACCGAAACCGGCTTCGAGGTGCTCACCACCTCGGCCGCCAGCCCTCCTCCTCCCACCTTGTGACCCTGCCTGCCAGCATCCCGGTCAAGCCGCTGCGGGAAAATCTGAAAACCCGCCGCAAGGAACTGGCCTGCCGCTATCAGCAAGACCTGGATGCGGCCACCTATCTGGAGCAGCACTGTCAGCTGGTCGACACGACCCTGATCGCCCTCTGGAACGCCCTGGACCTGCCCGCTGAACTCGCCCTGGTCGCCGTGGGCGGGTATGGCCGGGCCGAGTTGTATCCGGGCTCGGACGTGGATTTGCTGATTCTGCTGCCCGCCGACCCGGATGGCCCTCTCACCGACCGGCTGGAGCAGCTCGTCGGCCTGTTCTGGGACATCGGTCTTGAAGTCGGCCACAGTGTCCGCACCATTCCCGATTGTGTCCGCGAAGCGGCCGACGACATCACCGTCCAGACCGCCCTCCTGGAAAACCGGCGGCTGACCGGCAGCCCTGCCCTTCATGAACAGTTCTGCCAGGCGTTTCGCAGCGTCCTCAATCCGCTCAACTTCTTCAAGGCCAAACGCCTGGAGCAGGAAGAGCGCTACCTGCGCCATCACGAAACCCCCTACAGCCTGGAACCCAACTGCAAGGAAAGCCCCGGCGGCCAGCGTGACCTGCAGAACATCCTCTGGATCGCCCGGGCCTGCAACTACGGCGCCAGCTGGCAGGACCTGAAGCAGCGCAACTTCATCACCCGGGCAGAACTGATCCAGTTACAGCGTTGCGAACGCTATCTGCAACACCTGCGCATCCAGTTGCACCTGCTCACCGGCCGGCGTGAAGACCGGCTGCTGTTTGATCACCAGAAGGCCCTGGCCGACGCCATGGGGGTGCAGGCCTCGGCCACCAAGCGTGCCTCGGAACAACTGATGCAGGCTTACTACAAGAATGCCAAGCGGGTGACCCAGCTCAACACCATCTTGCTGCAGAACATCGCGGCAGACCTGATGCCCGCCGCCAGCACTGCGCCCTGCCGGCTCAATGAACGCTTCCAGGTCATGGGTGACTTTCTCGATGTGGTCCACGAACAGGTTTTCGAGAAGACCCCTTCTGCCCTGCTGGAAAGTTTCTGGCTGCTGCAACAGCACCCGGACCTGCGCGGCATGACAGCAAGAACCCTGCGCGCCCTCTGGTGTGGCCGGGACCTGATCACCCCGGCCTTCCGCCGGGACCCGGAAAACCGGCGCCTGTTCCTCAGTCTGTTTCAGAGCGATCAGGGCGTGGTGCATGAATTCCGGCGCATGAACCAGTACGGCATCCTGGGCCGTTACCTGCCCGCCTTCGGCAAGATCGTCGGGCAGATGCAGCACGACCTGTTCCATGTCTATACGGTGGATCAGCATATCCTGATGGTCATGCGCAACCTGCGCCGCCTGGCCTTAGAAGAATTCGCGCACGAATATCCTTATTGCAGCCGCCTGCACAACGCCTTTGCCCGCCCCTGGGTGCTCTACATCGCAGCCTTGTTCCACGACATTGCCAAGGGCCGCGGCGGCGACCATTCCGAACTGGGCATGGTCGATGCCCGGGAATTCTGCGACAGCCACGGGGTGGATGCCGACGACACGGAACTCATCGTCTGGCTGGTGGGGCATCATCTGATGATGTCCCAGGTGGCCCAGAAGGAAGACCTGTCCGACCCGGAAGTGATTGCCGCCTTCGCCGCGAAGATGAAGGACCAGCGGCACCTGACTGCCCTCTATCTGCTCACGGTGGCCGACATTCGCGGCACCAGCCCCAAGGTCTGGAACAACTGGAAAGCCAAGCTGCTAGAAGACCTGTACCGGCTCTCCTTGCGCTATCTGGAAACCGGCGACACCCCGGCACCTCAGGGAGTGATCCAGGAACGCCAGGCCGAAGCCCTGCGCCTGCTGCGCTACTTTGCCCTGTCGGACACGGTGCACGAGCGCCTGTGGAAGCAACTGGACACGGTCTACTTCTTGCGTCACACGGCCGAAGAAATTGCCTGGCACACCCGTGCCCTGCACTACCGCACCCAGATCGAGAAACCCGTGGTCAAGGCTCGCCTGAACCCGGGCGGGGGGCTGCAGATCATGGTGTATACGGAGGACCAGCCCGACCTGTTCCTGCGCCTGGTGAGTTTTTTTGCCAAGGCCGGCTACAGCATCGCCGATGCCAAGATTCATACCACCCGGCACGGCTACGCCCTGGATAGCTTCATTCTTCTGGATGTGGGCAACAACGCCAGCGACCGGGACATGATTGCGGTGATCGAGGCCGAGCTCGGCCGCCACCTGGAATCCGGCCTGCCCGCCGAAGAACCGGCAACCGGACGGCTTTCACGCCAGGTCCGGCACTTCCCCATCACCCCGGAAATCCACATCCGCCCGGACGAGCGGGAAGACCAGCATGTGCTTGCCCTGGTCGCCGCCGACCGGCCGGGCCTGCTGTTCCACATTGCCCAGGTCCTGGCCCGGCACGGCATCGCCCTCAAGGCTGCCCGCATCGCCACCCTGGGCGAACGGGTCGAAGACACTTTCCTGATCGCAGGGCCCGGCCTGGACAAGAGTGCCACCCGGCTGAAACTCGAGGGCGACCTGCTGGAATTACTGCAGATCTGATGCGGCGAGGGTGGTCCTCCGCAACCCCGCAACCCCTCAACCCTGGCGGCTGGCCACCGCCTCATTCCCGCTGGCATAACACCCCACCAGTTGTTCGATGACGCAGCGCACCCGTCCCATGGCCTCCTGCAGCACCTGTTCCAGGCGTTCGAAGTGGATGCCGTTGCTGCTCTCACCCCGCCCGGCCGCATGGTTGGCCACCAGATTGATGGCGGCATAGGGAATGGCCAGTTCCCGCGCCAGCACGGCTTCGGGCATGCCGGTCATGCCGACCAGATCGACGCCTTCCCGCTCGTAACGGCAAATTTCGGCGGCCGTTTCCAGGCGGGGGCCCTGGGTGGCACCATAGACGCCACCGTCCTTGATGTCGATGCCAGCCCGGCCGGCGGCCAGGATCAATTGCCGGCGCAAGGCCGCATCATAGGGCTCGGTGAAATCCACATGGACCACGGGGGTACCGTTGCCATCGAAATAGGTGGACTTGCGGCCCCAGGTGTAATCAATGATCTGGTGGGGAATCACCATGTCACCGGGATTGAGGCCGTCACGAACAGCGCCCACGGAAGCCACGGAAACGATGTGGGTGGCGCCATGTTCCTTCAGCGCCCAGATATTGGCCCGGTAATTGACGGCATGGGGCGGAATGGCATGGCCGTAGCCGTGGCGGGCCAGGAACACCACCTCGTTGCCGCAGATGCTGCCGCAGGTCAGCGCCCCGGAAGGCTCGCCATAAGGCGTACGGGCCACCCGGCGGTGGGAAACATCGAGATTGGACAGCTGGGTCAGCCCGCTGCCACCAATGATTGCCAACATGGCAACTCCTAAGGAATTCTGCGCCGTACCAGCAGGGAAGCCAGCACGGGGGTTACGCTTTTCAGAGCGGCATGAGCCTGACGCAGGCGGGCCAGTTCCGGCGCGCTGCCCTGCAGTTTGCGATAGCGCGCATCTTCCTGGCTGGCCGTGAAGGGCAGACGCTCAAACGTCTTGAATCGATGGTACTGGACCAGGGTATCCCGCCCCAGATCCTTGGCTTGCCAGGGAATGACGCTGCGATCGACCAGATGCACGGCACTGACGCTAGGCAGGCTGGCCGCCAGGATCGCCACCTGACGGTGCATGGCTTCCCGATAGCTCACCACGGCGGCCTGGGCTTCGCGGTTGCCGGCCTGCTGGCCCTGGATGATGTCCTGGGGGGCTCCCATCAACCAGCACACCACCGTGTCGGGCGCGAAGCGGAGCAGTTCCTGGTGCACCGCGTCATCGAGGCTGGCCAGGTCCACCTGCAAGAAGCGCACCCCGGGATGCGCCCCGAGACGGGCACGGGCCGCCGCCAGGCAGGGCTCCAGCAGTTCCAGCGCCAGCACATCCAGGCCCCGCTCCAGCAGGGCCTCGGTACCAAAGCCCAGGCCGCAGCCGATTTCCAGCACCCGCTGCCCCGGCACCTGGGCCGCCATCCAGGCGTAATCGCCCTGACGCGCATAAGCGGCCCCTTCAGCCTCCCAGTAAGCCAGAAAGTCTGCCTGTCCGGCGCTCACGGGGCCGAGGCTCAAGATTCCCTCCGGGCATAAATGGCCGGCAGGTTGCGCCAGGCGCCGCAGATATCCATGCCGAAACCAAAAACAAACCTGTCCGGCACGGTCAGGCCCACGAAATCCGCCTCGATGGGCTTGGCCCGCCCGGTTTCCTTCTCGGCCAGGAGGGCAGTCAGGACCTCGGCGGCCCCCATCTGGGTGAGCCGGTTGCAAATGGCGGCCAGGGTGACTCCCTCGTCGAGAATGTCGTCCACCACCAGCACCGTGCGGCCCTCGAGGTCGATCCAGGGACCGCTGCGCCAGGTCAGCTTGTCATGGCCGCTGGTATGGGTCCCATAGCGGCTGGCATGGAGGTAGTCGAAATCCAGGGGGAAATCCAGCTGCGTCATCAGCTGTCCGGCAAAGGGCACGGCCCCGCTCATGACGCAAAGCAGCACCGGGTTGGCTGCGGCCAGACGGGCCTTGATGCGCCCGGCCACGGCGGCCACGGCGGCCTGCACCGTCGCGGACGAATGGATCAGTTCTGCTTGCTGCAGTACGGCCAGGGCATCATCACGCGTCATCATTCCTCCCCAGTTGCTTCAGGTATTCCGTAAAGGCCGCCCCCACTTCCGGGTGACGCTGGCCAAACACGGCGGTCGCCTGGAGATAGCCCAGCTTGGAGCCGCAGTCGTAGCGGGTGCCCTCATAGCGGTAGGCCAGCACCTGCTCTTCGGTCAAGAGGGCGGCGATGCCGTCGGTGAGCTGGATCTCGCCCCCGGCGCCGGGCTTGCCGTGCTGCAGGTGATGGAAGATGCGCGGCGTCAGGATGTAGCGCCCCACCACCGCCAGATTGGAAGGCGCCTCTTCGGGCCTGGGCTTTTCCACCATGGCGTTGATCTGCTCGACCCGCTCGGCCACCGGCTTGGCGGCGACGATGCCATAGCTGCGGGTGTCGGCCCGGGGCACTTCCTGCACGGCCAGCACCGAGCAGCGGTAGTAGTCATAGGCGTCGCTCATCTGCTTGAGCACCGGGGTCTGGCCGTCCAGCAGGTCATCGGCGAGGACCACGGCAAAGGGTTCATCCCCCACCACCGGCCTGGCACACAGCACGGCATGGCCGAGCCCCAGGGCTTCGGCCTGGCGGATATAGACGCAATTGACCCCCTTGGGGAGGATGTTGCGCACCAGTTCCAGCATTTCCGTCTTGCCCTTTTTTTCCAGCTCGATTTCCAGCTCGAAGGCCTTGTCGAAATGATCCTCGATGGCGCGCTTGCTGCGGCCGGTGACGAAGATCAGCTCCGTCACCCCCGCCGCCACGGCTTCTTCGACGGCGTACTGGATCAGGGGCTTGTCCACCACCGTCAGCATTTCCTTGGGGCTGGCCTTGGTGGCGGGCAGGAAGCGGGTTCCCAGACCCGCCACCGGAAACACGGCCTTGCGCACTTTTTGCATTCAGTTTTCTCCTTGATGGTTCAACAAGCCCAGAAACGCCGCCTCATCCAGGATGGGCACCCCCAGCTTCCGGGCATTCTCCAGTTTGGAACCGGCTTCGCTGCCGGCCACCAGGTAATCGGTCTTTTTCGAGACCGAGCTGCTCACCTTGCCCCCGACCGCCTCGATCAAGGCCTTGGCCTCGTCCCGCTTCAGGCTGGGCAGGGTGCCGGTGATCACGAAGGTAAGCCCGGCCAGGGGCAGGCCCGGCTCCCCGGCAGGGGCAGGCAGCATCGCCAGGATTTCTTCGCGCCGGGCGGCCAGCTGCAGCAGCGATTCGCGCTGACCAGGCTGGGCCAGCCAATCCACCAGGGCGGCGGAAACCGGCTGGGGCAAAGACGACAGGCGGGCCGCCAGGGCGGTTTCCCGGGCCAGTTTTGCACCGTCGGGAAACAGGGCCGCCAGTTCCCGGGCCCGGGCTTCCGTCAGTCTGGGCACCCCCAGCACTCCATATAACCGGGCCCATGCCAGGGCCTCGCCCAGTTCCGCCCGGGGGGGATGCTCGTCCCGGGGGGCCACGCCGGCCGCCAGCAGGGCGTCGATGGCCGTTTCATTGTGGGGTTCGGCAAAGAAATCGGCGATGGACTGGGCCACCACCCCGCCGATGTCCGGTAGCACCGCCAGGATGGGCCGGGGCGTGCGGCGCAGCAGGGCCAGGCTGCCGAGCCAGTCGGCCAGGGTCCTGGCGGTGGATTCCCCCACATGGCGGATGCCCAGGGCAAAGATGAAGCGGGCGAGGCTGGGCGACTTGCTGGCCTCTAGCGCCGCTACCAGGTTCTCGGCGGATTTCCTCCCCATCCGCTCCAGGTTCGCCAGGTTCTCCACCTCCAGCCGGTACAGGTCGGCGGGGGTCCGCACCAGGCCCTGCTCCACCAGCTGCTCGACCAGCTTGTCCCCCAGTCCTTCCACATCCATGGCCCGGCGTCCGGCAAAATGCAGCAGGGAACCCTTCACCTGGGCGGGGCAGACCAGGCCGCCGGAACAGCGGGCCACGGCCCCCCCCTCCTCCCGCACCACATGGGAGCCGCACTCGGGACAGCTGGCCGGCAGCACAAAGGGGGGATGGAGGGGCACCAGGGCAGAAGGGTCGTGCGGCTCCGCGCGCATGGGGCGCGCCTCGGGCACCACGGCCACCACCTCGGGGATCACGTCCCCGGCCCGGCGCACGATCACCAGGTCCCCCACCCGCACATCCTTGCGGCGGACCTCATCCTCGTTGTGCAAGGTGGCATGAGTAACGGTGACGCCGCCCACGAATACCGGCTGCAACCTGGCCACGGGGGTGATGGCGCCGGTGCGCCCCACCTGGACGACGATGGCTTCCACCCGGGTGCGGGCTTCCTGGGCCGGATATTTGTGGGCCACGGCCCAGCGCGGTTCGCGGGAACGAAAGCCCAGCTTGGCCTGGAGTTCCAGGCTGTCCACCTTGTACACCACCCCGTCGATGTCGAAGGGCAGCTCCGGGCGTAGGGCCCCCATGCGGGCATGGAAATCGGCCAGGGCCTGGGGGCCCTCCACGACCGCCCGGTGTTCGCAGACCGGCAGGCCGAAGCCGGCCAGGGCATCGAGCAGGGCGCTGTGGGTGGCGGGAGGCTCCCCCGGCCAGCCCTCGACCTCCCCCACCCCATAGGCAAAGAAGCGGAGCGGGCGGCTGGCGGCAATGGCCGGGTCGAGCTGGCGGATGCTGCCGGCCGCGGCGTTCCTGGGATTGACCAGGATCTTCTCGCCCCGGGCGGCCGCCATGTCGTTGTAGCGCGCCAGGTCGTCCCGGCGCATGTAGACCTCGCCGCGCACTTCCAGCACGGCAGGGGCATGGCCCTTCAGCTTCAGGGGGATGTCACGGACGGTACGCAGGTTCTGGGTCACGTCCTCCCCGGTGGCGCCATCGCCCCGGGTGGCGCCCTGGACCAGGATTCCATGTTCGTAGCGCAGGCTCACGGCCAGGCCGTCGAACTTGAGTTCGGCGACATAGCGCACCGGCCCATCCGCCTCCCCCAGGCCCAGTTCCTTGCGCACCCGGGCGTCGAAATTCCAGGCGCCGCTGGCTTTTGTATCGGTCTCGGTCTGGATCGACAGCATGGGCACCCGGTGGCTCACCTGGGCAAAGGCAGCCAGTGGACGCCCGCCCACCCGCCGGGTGGGGGAATCCGGGGTCGCCAGCTCCGGATGCGCGTCTTCCAGGGCCTGCAACTCCCGGAACAGGGCGTCATAGACCGCATCGGCAACCGTGGGGGCATCCTGCTCGTAATAGGCCCGGTTGTGGGCCTCGATCTGGGCGCGCAAGTCGGCGGCCCGTTGCCGGATGACGTCAGGCACCGCCATTTCAGTTGAACAAGCGCAGGGCCAGCGCCCCCCCGGCGGGAATGCCCTGCGCCTCCATGGCCGCCTGGGGCTTCACGACGTACTCCTGGCGGATGTGAAGCAGCTGGGGCTCGGCCAGGGGTTGGCGGTTGTCGTCCACCAGCACGCCATTGAGGGCTTCGGCAAAGCGTTTGGCCAATTCCACCATCTGGCTGTACACATGCAGACCTTTTGGCACCCTCGGCACATCGAGCAGGAACACCAGGCCGTGCGTGCTCAGATGCTTCAGGGTTTCCGCCGCAAAGCCGGTGGTTTCGAAATTCTGCAGCGAAAACAGGGGCCGGCCCTCATCGTCGCAACGCACATAACTCCCGTCCGGGGTCAGCGCCATGCCGGCAGACTCGGCCAGCGCGCGGATTTTGGTGCCTGCAAACGGTGTCCCCCGGCTGATCAGATTGATGCCGATCTGCATGTCCACACCGGCGCAAAAGCGGTCCAGTTGCTGCGCCTGATCCAGAGCCTGCTGGCCGGAAGGCATGTTGACCACGGCCATCAGTTCATCTGCCAAATGCTGCATGGCGGCGGAGAACAGCGCAAAATCGCCGCCACTCACGGGGCCCTGGCGGTCCGCCAGTTGCAGGCCTACCCGCAGGCGACGATAGGCCGTCGGAGTTTCCGGCCCGATCATTTCCCAGGCACCCTGGCTGTCATTGAAACCGACCCAGTGCAGGGGTTTTTTCAAGCGGCTCAAGGCCTCCCGTTGGGAAGCCAGCACCTGGGGCGCGGGCACATGCTCCACCAGCTCCAGCACCGCGATGGCGTCGACCCGGGCAGAAAGCAGGCTGGCAGGCAGGGGCAGATCGAGGTTTTCCCGTTCTTCGGCGGCCACGGTTGCCGCTTCCCGATCCGCTGGCAGTCCGGACTCGGCAGGCGCATCCCCCGGCAGGACGGGTTCCAGGAAAGGTTCCGGCGGCCCTGCCTGCGGTGCCAGCCGCTGGGCGGGCGCGGCTTCCTCCGGCACGGCCCTGCCGGCTTCGGCCAGGCCCGGCTCACGCCAGACGGGTCCTGATTCCCGGGCCGGCGCTTCTGGTTTCGGCGCTTCTGGTTTTTTACCCAGCAGCACATCCTCGCCGGGCTGCTGGAAAACCCGCTCCACCACCTGGCGGTGCCGGCGTTCCTGCCACTTGTTGTAGCCAAATACGCCCAGCACGGCCACGCCGCCCAGGGCCAGAAGTCCCATCTGCAATTCATTCATCAGGCTGCTTCCCTCATCTTCAATGCTTCGGCGATGTCGACTTCCACAACGCGGGACACCCCGGATTCCTGCATGGTCACACCCACCAGCTGCTCCGCCATTTCCATGGCGATCTTGTTGTGGCTGATGAACAGAAACTGGGTCTGACCGGACATTTTCCTGACCATATGGCAAAAGCGTTCGGTATTCGTATCATCCAGGGGCGCATCCACCTCGTCCAGGAGGCAGAAAGGCGCCGGATTCAACTGGAACATGGAGAATACCAAAGCAATCGCCGTCAGGGCCTTTTCGCCGCCGGAAAGAAGGTGGATCGTGGAATTTTTCTTGCCCGGCGGCTGGGCCACCACCTGCACCCCGGCATCGAGAATCTCATCCCCGGTCATCACCAGTTCCGCCCGGCCGCCGCCAAAGAGTTCCGGAAACAGCCGGCCGAAATGGCCATTGACGGTATCGAAGGTGCTCTGCAGCAGGTCCCGGGTTTCCCGGTCGATGCGGCGGATGGCATTTTCCAGGGTTTCCATGGCTTCCACCAGATCGGCCGCCTGGGCATCCAGATAGCCTTTGCGCTCCCTGGCGGCCTCCAGTTCCTGCAAGGCCGCCAGGTTCACGGCCCCCAGTTCGGCAATGGCTTTTTGCAGCCGGCCGATCTCCTGGGAGAGGGCCTGGGGCCGGGCATGTTGCAACGCGTCCTGGAACAGGCGCTCGTCAGTGCCCGCTTCCAGCAGCTGTTCCGCCAGCTGGGCCGCATTCAGATCGGCGGCTTGCTCCTTCAGCTTCAATTCGCCAATGCGGCTGCGCAAAGGTTCCAGCCCCTGTTCGATGCGCAGGCGCTGCTCTTCCAGGCTGCGCAAGGATTGGGTAGCCTGTTCCAGGGCGTCGCGCCGGGCCGCCAGTTCCAGTTCCTGGGTGCGGCGCTGCTCCAGGGCCTGTTGCAACTGCTCTTCGAAGTGCTCCGGCGGCACCTCCATGGCCTGAGTCCGGCATTCGGCCTGATCGCTCTGGAGGCGCTGCAACTGGCGCTGGGCCAGGGCCTGATTGGCAAAGATTTCCTGCAGCTTGCCCTCGCATTCCCGCTGGGAAAACTGGGCCTCGCGCAGCTCCCGCTCGAAGGCCGTCACCCGCTCCCGCTCGTCCCGCAGCGCCCGTTCGGCAGTTTCCAGACGGGCCCGGGCATCCCTGTCCTGATCCCGCAGTTCTTCCAGCTGTTCGCGCAACCGGGCCACCACTTCTTCGGCGCTGAATTCCCGCTCCTGCTCTTCTGCCGCCTCGGCTTCCAGATCGGTCATTTGCCCAACCAGACGTTCGCGCTGTTCGCGGTGGCGCTCCTGAGCCTGGGCAAGCTTCAGGGTTTCCACCTGCAGGGCGTGGAGACGGGACTGGGCATCGCCCTGCTCGCGCCGGGTCTGCTGCAGACTGGCCTGAAGGGCGGCCATTTCTGCCTCCAGTTCCGCCAGTTGTGCCTGGCCGCGGGCGGCTGCAGCGCGGAATGCCTCGATGTTGCCCCCCAGAGTCTCGATCTCCCGCTGCCGCTCCAGCAGGCCATGCTCGGCCTTGTCCGGGGCAAACAAGGTCAGACTGTGGCGCTCCACCAGATCGCCGCCGGGCGTGATGCAGCAATCCCCCTCCGACAGCTCCTGACGCAGATCCAGGGCTTCGGCCAGACTATTGGCCGTCCGCACCTTGCCAAGCCAGTCTGCCAGCAGCGCTTGCCAGGCGGGATCATCAACCGTGATCCGGGCCAGCAGGCTGCCCGCCGGGACAGGCCCGGGCGCTGCCTTTCCAGGCAGGCGCAAGGTGAGCTTGCTGCCGGGCCGGTCCTGAGCCCAGCCGGCCGCCTGTTCGGCAGAGTGGGCGGCAAGGGTGTTGAGCCGCTCCCGCAAAATGGCTTCCACGGCGACTTCCCAACCCGGCTCCACCTGCAGTTGCTTCCACAGGGGCTGGGCGTCGGCCAGGCCGTGCTGCTTCAACCACCCGGGCAGATTGCCGCTGTTTTGCACCCGGGCCTGCATCTGTTCCAGGGTGGCGCGCCGGGATTCGGCCCCGGCCATGTCCCGGCTGGCCTGCTGCAACACTTCCTGCAGGTTGCGCCGCCGGGTTTCCAGTTCAGGCAACGCGTCCTGGAGTTCCAGCAGCCGGGCCTGGGCTTCGGCCAGGCTGGCCTGCACGAAAGCCAGTTCCTCCTGCTTCGATTCCAGCTCCGTCGCATCCGGGGCCGCCTGGCGCTCCAGCTCCTGGGTCAGCCGCTCGCGGCGCTGGGCCAGGGCCTGGAGGCTGCGCTGGGCATGAGCCTTGTGGGTCAGTTCCACCTGCAGGCGCTGTTCGAGCAGGGCCATCTCTTGCCTGAAACGATCCACCTCGGCCTTGGCCTGTGCCTGCCGCTCTTCTGCCAGAGGCAGGCGCTCGGCCTGCATTTCTCCCTTGGCCTGCGCCTGCTCCAGACGCAGGGTGCTAAGTTCCTGCAATTCTTCCCAGCGCACCCGCTCCGTCGCGAGCTTTCCGGCCTGGCCCTGCCAGTGGCTCATTTCGCTTTCCAGTTGCGCCAGACGGGATTCGAGCTGCCGCCGGGATTCCTTGCGGTGGCGGATTTCCGCCTCCAGCCGGGCCACCTCGGCATTGACGGTGTAAAGATCGCTCTGGGCCTGATGTACCCCATCTCCGGCGGCAAAGTGGATTTCCCGCGCCTCTTCCAGGCGGGCTTCCGTTTCCCGCAGGGCCGCCATGGCCCCTTCCAGCTCGGTACTGGCCCGCTCCACTTCCAGGGACAGACGCTGCTGCTCGGCCCGGGCTTCGTTGCGGCGCCAAAGCCACAGGAGCTGCTGCTGCTTCACCAGGCTGTCGTGATAGTGCTGAAACCGGCGCGCCACCTCGGCCTGGCTTTCCAGCTTTTCCATCTGGGCACCCAGTTCCTGGCGGATGTCCTCCACCCGGATCAGGTTTTCCCGGCTGTCTTCCAGCCGTCCCTGGGTTTCCTTGCGCCGTTCCTTGTAGCGGCTCACCCCGGCCGCTTCTTCGAGAAACACGCGCAGATCATCGGGCCGGGCTTCGATGATGCGGGAGATCATGCCCTGGCCGATGATGGCATAGGCCCGCGGCCCCAGGCCGGTGCCCAGGAACAGGTCGGTGATGTCCTTGCGGCGCACTTTCAGGTTGTTGATGAAGTAGTCGGACGGTCCGTTGCGGGTCAGCACCCGCTTCACCGACAGTTCCGTGTACTGGCTCCACTGGCCCAGGGCGCGGCCCAGGGAATTGTCGAAGATCAGTTCCACCGAGGCCCGGGCCACCGGCTTTCTCTGGGTGGAACCGTTGAAGATCACGTCCTGCATCGACTCGCCGCGCAGTTCCGAAGCCTTGGACTCCCCCAGCACCCAGCGCACCGCATCCATGATGTTGGATTTGCCGCAGCCATTGGGGCCGACCACGCCCACCAGTTGCCCGGGCAGGGCCACGGAGGTGGGGTCGACAAAGGATTTGAAGCCGGCGATTTTGAGTTGGGTGAGGCGCATGAACAGATTTGAATGAATCGGCCCAGGCAGCCCGTCACGAAGGCCGCCTGGCGAGGGCGCGTATGATAACACCGGCGGGATGACAGGCCGGAGCGGGCCAGTATTTTCCGTGCCCATCGTCCAGACCGCCCGCCGCATCCACTGCGGCAGACAAATCCCGGTTGCCACGGCTAGAATGCCGCAATACCCAGTGGAAATGCCAGTGGAAATGCCAGTGAAAATGCCAGTGGAGGAAGGCCCATGCGAGACGCTCCCGACACCCAGAGCGAACGGGATGAACACTTTTTGCGCCACACCCTGGAACTGGCCCGACTCAATGTCGAGCGCGGCGATGGCGGCCCCTTCGGAGCCGTGATCACCCGCCATGGCGAGATCATCGCCGCAGGCTGGAACCGGGTGGTCGCCGACAAGGACCCCACGGCCCACGCCGAAATCCTCGCCATCCGGGCAGCCTGCCAGAAACTGCAGCACTTTCATCTCGAAGGCTGCACCCTCTACGCCTCCTCCGAACCCTGCCCGATGTGCCTGGCCGCCGCCTACTGGGCCCGGGTGGATCGCATCGTCTTCGCCAACGACCGGGAAGTCGCCGCCGCGGTCGGCTTCTGCGACGAAGCCCTTTACAGCGAACTGCAACGCCCGCCCCTGGCCCGGCAGATCCCCACGCTGCATCACCCCATTCCCGAAGCCAGCGCCCCCCTCAAAGCCTGGTTCGCCCGGCAGGACCGGATCGGCTACTGACCAAAGACTGACCAAAGACTTGCCCGACAGGGGGGGCGCGTCTATGCTTGCCGCCATTCCCGTTGCGGCCGGCCTCTGGATCACGCCAAGGCCGGCCGCACGCCGATGCAAACCGATGCAAGCCGGCACGAAGCCCATCCCGACGCTCGAAACCGCGCAAAACACAAGAAACAGCCAGGTCAGAACGGCCCAGGGGCTGTCCGTTCCCGGAGAACCGCATGAGCCTTTTCAGCAAGCTCACCCAGATGTTTGGACCCGCAAGCGTGCCGGAATCGGAAGAAGACGTCCTGCTGGCGCACACGATCGCCATGACCGACCCCCGCCTGGATTCGGTTCCCCATTACGCTGAAACCCTCCGCCCCCTGATCGACCACGCCCGGACTTACTACGAACAGAGCGTCAACACCCTGCCCGGCCCCGTCCGGCTCGACGGCGGCAGCCCCTTGCTGCCCCTGATTTTCACCAGCCCTGAAGACATGCGGGTGGGCCTGGGGCGCAGCCTCGAAGTCAGGCAACACTTGCCCGCACTGCTGGAAGAGGGCCACCCCCGACTTTGCGCCCTGCTTGCCTTGCGGACCCGCGCCCTGCCCGGCGCCAGGCAGTTCACCCTCACCGACCACACTTTCGGCAGCCTGGCCACCTCGCCGGATGGGGTACGGCTGAGCCTGCGGGATGCCGCCTTCGACAGCCTGCTCCAGGGCTTTGCCAACACCACCCATTACCGCCAGCAAAAGCTGGAGCTGATGCTGTCCCAGAAGGAATTGCTGCAAGCCGCAGCGGCCACGCACAAGGTGCACACTGCCGGGGTTTCCCAATCCATCGACGCCCATATTTACCGGGCCAACAAGGATCTTTCCCCGGAACGGGTCCTGCAGAATCTAGTCGAGTGGCTGGGCAATCCCGAACCCTTCTTGCGTCTGGAAAACCGCACCGGGCTCACCCTGAAGGCGGAGGACGAGGCGGCCACGGTCATCCACCTGCCCCAGCTGTCTTGCCAGGATCGCCGCCAATGGCTGGTGTGCCTGGCCGAATTCCCGGCCGAAATGGCCAGTGCCGCCCTGGCCCGGGAAACTCACCCTCATCGTTTCATCATGATCTGAGCAATTTCTGCTTGCGAAAGAGGGACGCTTTTCGGGGATAATCCGCCCCTTCCCTTTGCCCATGCCGCGACCGTGAATCCCCATCTCGCCCGACTCCAGCCCTACCCCTTTGAAAAACTGCGCGCCCTCTTTGCCGGCGTCACCCCCAACCCGGCCTATCGGGAGATCAAGCTTTCCATCGGCGAGCCGCAGCACGCCACCCCACCCTTCATCATGGAGGCCCTGGCCGCCAGCCTGAAGGGGCTGGCCCACTACCCCGCCACCCTCGGCAGCCCCGCCCTGCGCCAGGCCATCGCCGCCTGGACCCGGCGCCGCTACGACCTGGAACTCGACCCGGAGACGGAAATCCTGCCGGTCAATGGCTCCCGGGAAGCCCTGTTTTCCTTCGCCCAGGCGGCGATCGACGGTAGCCGCCCGGCGCCGCTGGTCGTAAGCCCCAATCCCTTCTACCAGATCTATGAAGGGGCCGCCTACCTCGCCGGGGCCGAACCCCGCTTTCTCAACACCCTGCCGGAGAACGGCTTTGCCTTCGACCTCGATGCCCTGACGCCGGAGGAATGGGCGCGGGTGCAGCTTTTTTATGTCTGCTCCCCCGCCAACCCCACCGGCAAGGTGCTGAACCTCGAGGACTGGAAGAGCCTCTTTGCCCTCTCGGAGCAATACGGTTTCATCATCGCCTCCGACGAGTGCTATTCGGAAATCTACTTCGATGAGGCCCATCCCCCGCTCGGCGCCCTGCAGGCGGCGAAGCTGCTGGGCCGGGGCATGGAGCGGCTGGTGATGTTCTCCAGCCTCTCGAAGCGCTCCAACGTGCCGGGCCTGCGCTCGGGCTTCGTCGCCGGCGACCGGGAACTGCTGCAGCGTTATCTGCTCTACCGCACCTATCATGGCTGCGCCATGGCCCCGCCGGTCCAGGCTGCTGCCGTGGCGGCCTGGAATGACGAGGCCCATGTGCGCGACAACCGTCGCCAGTACCGGGAAAAGTTCGCCGCCGTGACGCCGCTGCTCACCGCAGTGCTGGAGACCGGCATGCCCGACGCGGGTTTCTACCTCTGGGCCCGGACCCCGGTGCCCGACACCGACTTCGCCCGGGATCTGCTCGCAGCCTATAATGTCGTCGTTTTACCGGGCAGTTTCCTCGCCCGGGCATCCGGCGGCGTGAACCCTGGTGCCCACTTCGTCCGCATCGCCCTGGTGGCGGGACTGGCAGACTGCCTCGAAGCCGCCGGACACATTTCCCGATTCATCCAATCACACCAAAAACCAGAAACCAAAAACCAAGAACAAGGAACTCAAAAGTGAGCGTTACCGTGAACATCAAGCCCAGCCATCAACATCCCCTGCAGCCCGTGATCGAGGATCTGTGGGAGCGTCGCAGCGAACTCACGCCCCACGGCGACCAGGAAAAGATTCACTCCATCGAGCAGATCCTCTGTGAACTGGACAACGGCCATCTGCGCGTCGCCGAGAAGATCGACGGCCAGTGGACCACCCATCAGTGGGTCAAGAAAGCCGTGCTGCTCTATTTCCGCACCCACGACAACGAACGCATGAAGGCCGGTACCACCCGTTATTATGACAAGGTGCCCACCAAGTTCGAGGACTACTCCAAGGAAGACTTCCGCCAAGGCGGCTTCCGGGTCGTGCCTCCCGCCATCGCACGGCATGGCGCCTTCCTGGCCAAGAACGTGGTGCTGATGCCTTCCTACGTGAACATCGGCGCCTACGTCGATGAAAACACCATGGTGGATACCTGGGCCACGGTCGGTTCCTGCGCCCAGATCGGCAAGAACGTGCATCTCTCCGGCGGTGTCGGCATCGGCGGTGTACTGGAGCCCCTGCAGGCCAACCCCACCATCATCGAGGACAACTGCTTCATCGGCGCCCGCTCCGAAATCGTGGAAGGGGTGATCGTGGAAGAGAACTCCGTAATCTCCATGGGCGTGTTCATCAGCCAGTCCACCAAGATTCTCGACCGGGCCACCGGCGAGATCAGCTACGGCCGCATTCCTGCCGGTTCCGTGGTGGTATCCGGCAATCTGCCCGCCAAGGATGGCAGCCACAGCCTCTACTGTGCCGTGATCGTCAAGAAGGTGGACGCCCAGACCCGGGCCAAGACCAGCATCAACGACCTGCTGCGCGACTGAATCGATTCATCAGCCTCAAACCCACTGGCGGAGATACTTCCATGATCCTGGACAAACTTTTCCAACTCATGTCCGAAAAGCAGGCTTCCGACCTGTTCATCTCCGCCGGCACCTCCATCCACATCAAGATCCAGGGCAACACCCTGCCGGTGAACCAGCAGGTCATGACTCCGGACATGATCGAAAAAATCGCGCAGGAGCTGATGTCCCCGGAACAGGCCGAAACCTTCGAGGCCGAGCAGGAGATGAACCTCTCCTTCGGCGTGCCGCAGGTCGGCAATTTCCGGGTCAACATCTTCCGTCAGCGTAATTCCATCGGCATCGTGGTGCGCTTCATCCTGGGCAACATCCCGGACCTTACGACCCTCGGGCTACCCCCCATCCTGGCCGAGCTGATCATGGAAAAGCGGGGCCTCATCCTGATCGTGGGCTCGACCGGCTCGGGCAAATCCACCACCATCGCCTCGATGCTGGACTACCGCAATGCCAATCGCAGCGGCCACATCCTCACCATCGAGGACCCTATCGAATTCCTGTTCAAACACAAGAAATCGGTGGTCAACCAGCGCGAACTGGGGATGGACACGCGCGACTGGCAATCGGCCCTGAAGAACGCCATGCGCCAGGCGCCCGACTGCATCCTGATCGGCGAAATCCGCGACCGGGAAACCATGCAGGCGGCCCTGGCCTACGCCCAGACCGGCCACCTCTGCCTGGCCACCCTGCACGCCAACAACAGCTATCACGCCTTGAACCGCATCATCAACTTTTTCGCCCTGGAAAACCGTCCAGCCCTGTTCCTCGACCTGGCCACCAGCCTGCGGGCCATCATCTCGCAGCGTCTGGTGAAGAAACCGGATGGCAAGCGCATTCCCGCGGCCGAAGTGCTGCTCAACACCCGCCACATCAGCGAGCTGATCGAACGGGGCGAGGTTTCCGCCATCAAGGAAGCCATGGAGCAGACCATGGCCCCGGGTTCGCAGACCTTCGAGCAGGATCTGTTCCGCCTCTACCGGGACGGCATCATCACCCTGGACGAAGCTCTGGCCAACGCCGATTCGCCCACCAACCTGTCCTGGCTGATCAACAACTCCGATCTCGATACCGGCCCCGGCAAGGAAGACAAGAAAAAGAAGACCGAAGGAGCGCTTGAATTCGAAGCCGATACCGAAAACGGCACTTCCTTCAAGGAATTCACCCTCTCCCTGAACGACGACGCCGGCCAGCCCTGAAGCCCTGCCCTGAAGCCCTGCCCTGAAGCTCAGCCCTGAACCTATCCGCCCTCGCCCATGACCCTCGCTGCCCCCCAGAATCCCACCCAGAATCCCACCCTGGCGCTTGCCCAGGCCCTGCTCGCCTGTCCCTCCCTCACCCCTGCCGACGGCGGCTCGCTGGAATTGATCCGGGCCCGCCTCGCCCCCCTGGGCTTCGCATTTGAAGCCATGGACCGGGGCGAGACCCGCAATCTCTGGGCCCGGCGCGGCACGACCAGGCCGCTCTTTTGCTTTGCCGGCCACGTCGATGTGGTGCCCCCCGGCCCTCTGGAACAATGGACCTCCCCTCCTTTTCAACCTCAGCTGCGGCAGGGCCACCTCTACGGCCGGGGCGCCGCCGACATGAAATCGTCGATCGCCGCCATGATCGTGGCCGTCGAGCGTTTCCTCGCCGCCCAGCCCGGGCATCCGGGCTCGATTGCCTTTTTGCTCACCTCCGATGAAGAAGGCGATGCCCTGGACGGCACCCTGGCCGTGGTCGAGACCCTGCAGGCCCGGGGCGAGTCGCTCGACTACTGCATCATCGGCGAACCCACCTCGGTCGCCACCTTGGGCGACATGGTCAAGCACGGCCGGCGCGGCTCCCTCTCGGGCAAATTGAAGGTAAAGGGCATCCAGTGCCACATCGCCTACCCGGAAAAGGGCCGCAATCCCATCCACGAGCTGGCTCCGGCGCTTGCCGAACTGGCCGCCACCGTCTGGGACGAAGGCAACGCATCCTTTCCGCCCACCACCTGGCAGGTTTCCAACCTCCATGCCGGCACCGGCGCCAACAACGTGATTCCGGCTTATGTGGAACTCTTCTTCAATTTCCGCTTTTCCACCGCCAGCACCCCGGAAAGCCTGCAGCGGCGCCTGACCGCCATCCTGGATAAATACGGCCTCGAATACGAGATCGACTGGACCCTGGGCGCCCGGCCCTTCCTTACGAAGCCAGGCCGGCTCGCCGAGGCGGTGCGCGCCGCGATCCAGGAAGAAACCGGGCTCGTCACCGAGTTTTCCACCACCGGCGGCACTTCCGATGGCCGCTTTCTCGCCGCGATCTGCCCGGAGCTGGTGGAAGTGGGGCCGGTCAATGCCACGAGCCACAAGATCGACGAATGTATCGCCGTGGACGCCCTGCCCAGGCTCACCGGCATCTATCAACGCATCCTGGAAAAAATCCTTCATGTTTGAGCGCGCCCGCAACGAACTCCTGACGCTCAGGGACTGCCTGCGCTTTGCCGTCAGCCGCTTCAACGAGGCCGGCCTCTTTTTCGGCCACGGCTGCGACAATGCCTGGGACGAAGCCGTCTATCTGGCGCTTTCCAGCCTGCACCTTCCCCTCGACCAGCTCGAACCCTTCCTCGATGCCCGCCTCTTGCCCCAGGAGCGGGACATCCTGCTCGAGCTCTACCGGCGCCGGGTGGAGGAGCGGCTGCCCGCCGCCTACCTGACCCGGGAAGCCTGGCTGGGCGAACACCGCTTTTATGTCGATGAACGGGTGATCGTGCCCCGCTCCTTCATCGCCGAACTGCTAAACGAACAGCTCGCGCCCTGGATCGACGATCCCTGGCAGGTCAAAGCGGTCCTCGACCTGTGCACCGGCTCCGGCTGCCTTGCCATCCTCGCCGCCCTCAATTTCCCCGAAGCCCAAGTGGACGCCGTCGACATCTCGCCGGATGCCCTCGCCGTCGCCAGAAAAAACGTAGACGACTACCGGCTGCAGGCGCGGCTACGCCTGATCGAATCGGACGGCTTCAATGCCCTGGGCGAGGCACGCTACGACCTGATCCTCTCCAACCCTCCCTACGTGAACGCCGAATCGATGGCCGCCCTGCCGCCGGAATACCGGAAGGAGCCGCAACTGGCGCTGGGCTCGGGCCTGGATGGCCTCGATTTCACCCGCCGCATCCTGGCCCAGGCCAAGGCGCATCTCGAGCCGGGCGGCCTATTGGTGGTCGAAATCGGCCACAACCGCGCAGCGCTCGAAGCCGCCTATCCCGAGCTGCCCTTCACCTGGCTCGAAACCGCCGCCGGCGACCCGTATGTGTTCATGCTGCGCCGGGATGAACTCTGATTTTGCCGCCCGCCTGCTGCCTGGAATTTTCAGCTGCCTTTCGCTAGGCTAGTGGATGAGTCGCGTGTTTGCGCGCGATCTTCCCCATTTCCAAGGAGCCGCCATGGCCAGCATCCGCCCCCCTGCCGTCGCCGGCATGTTCTATCCGGCCGATCCGGACGAGTTGCGCCAGCAAGTCCAATCCCTGTTGGCCGCAGCCCGGTCCGACCCCCTCAACCAGCCACTGAGCGATCAACCCAAGGCCCTGATCGTGCCCCATGCGGGCTACCTCTACTCGGGTGCCACCGCCGCCCGGGCCTATGCCCTGCTCCAGCCCTGGCGCCAGATCATCCGCCGGGTGGTGCTGCTGGGACCCAACCACCGGGTCCCCTTGCGCGGGCTGGCGGCGCCATCCTGGGACGGGTTTGCCTCTCCCCTGGGCACGATCCCCGTGGACCAGAGCGCCCTGGCGCAACTCGAGGACCTGCCCCAGGTTCAGTGCAGCGACCCGCCCCATCTCCTGGAACATGCCCTGGAAGTGCAATTACCCTTCCTGCAATGCACTCTGGAGAATTTCCAGCTGGTGCCCCTGGTGGTCGGCCAGGCGGATGCAAGGGCGGTTGCCGAAGTCCTCGACCGGCTCTGGGACGGGCCGGAAACCCTGGTGGTGGTCAGTTCCGACCTCTCCCATTTCCTCCACGATAGCCAGGCCAGGCCCACGGACCAGCACACCGCCCAAGCCATCCTGACCCTGGAAGCCAGCCTCCGGGGCGAACAGGCCTGCGGCGCCATGCCCATCAATGGCCTGTTGCGCTCGGCCCGGCACCATCACCTGGAACCCCGCTGCCTGGAACTATGCAATTCCAGCCGCAGCACCGGCGACCGGGAGCGGGTGGTGGGCTACGGAGCCTTCGTCTTGCTACCGGAGCATAAATCATGACGCGGCACGATAATGACCCAAGCCCCCACGATGACCCAAGCC
>NZ_JBASOH010000051.1:0-3768 GCF_049658005.1 Azovibrio sp.
CGCCTGGCGGCCATAGCGTCCCGGAACCACCCCTTCCCTTCCCGAACAGGACCGTGAAACAGGACCGCGCCAATGATAGTGAGCAATCCGCTCGCGAAAGTAGGTCACCGCCAGGCACCCCATCCCCCTCAAACCCCCTGACCCAACCAACGGTCCAGGGGGTTTGAACCGTTTACTTCCTGGATTTACAAGACATAATCCCAATTCATTCACTTTTGTTGCAGGCTTACATGATCGAGCGCATTTTTGTCGATCCTGTCGTCGATCCTGTCGCTGAAGCCCTGATCCCCATGTGCTGCGGGCATGGGGCGTCAGGAGCGGATGCGAATGGCGCATAGATGCGCCTGTCACAATTGAGTACATTTGCAGGAACTTGGTGCAAGCCTGCTGTGCGAAACTGATCAACGAACTGACCTCAAGACTTGGACTACCAGGTAATCCGGGTCGCAGGTGCGGCGATAATAATCAGGAGGCAATGTGCAAGCGCAAAATCCCTATGCAACCGGTCTGGACCGGAATGCAGCCAATTACGTACCGCTGTCCCCTCTCAGCTACATCAAGCGGACAGCCTTTATTTATCCCAATCGTATTTCCGTCATCCAGGGCGAGCGTCAATTCACCTGGAAGGAAACCTATACCCGTTGTCGCCAGCTGGCTTCGGCCCTGAAAAACCGGGGCGTCAAGGCCAATGAAACCGTGGCGGTGATGCTGCCCAATATTTCCGCCATGTATGAAGCCCACTTCGGCATTCCGATGCTGGGCGCGGTGCTGAACACCCTGAACACCCGTCTGGATGCGGAGACCATCGCCTTCATGCTGCAGCACGGCGAAGCCAAGGTGCTGATCACTGATCCGGAATTTTCTCCGGTGCTGGAACGGGCCCTGGAATTGCTGGAGGGGCCAAAACCCCTGGTGATCGACGTGCTTGATCCGGAATTCACAGGTGGCAAGTCCCTGGGTGAGAAGGACTACGAGGCTTTCCTGGCGGAAGGCGACCCGGATTTCGAGTGGTCCCTGCCGGCTGACGAGTGGGATGCCATCGCCCTCAATTACACCTCCGGCACCACCGGCAACCCCAAGGGCGTGGTCTATCACCATCGGGGCGCCTACCTGAACGCTGCCTCCAACATCATTTCCTGGGGGATGCCGCCCCACGCCGTGTATTTGTGGACCCTGCCCATGTTCCACTGCAACGGCTGGTGCTTTCCCTGGACCATGGCAGCCAATGGGGGCACCAATGTCTGCCTGCGCAAGGTGGATGCGGCGACGATTTTTGATCTGATCAAGAAGCACCAGGTCAGCCATTTCTGTAGCGCGCCGATCGTCATGGGCATGATGATCAACGCTCCGGAAGAACTGCGCAGCAGCATCGATCATCCCCTGAATGCGCTGGTGGCAGGAGCTGCGCCTCCGGCTGCCATCATCGAAGGCATGGAGCGCCTGGGTGTCAACCTGACCCACGTCTATGGCTTGACGGAAACCTATGGTCCGGCTTCGGTCTGCGCCAAGCACCCGGAATGGGACAAGCTGCCCATCGAACTGCGAGCCGCTCGCAACGGTCGTCAGGGCGTGCCCTATCACATGCAGGAGTCCATCGCCGTGCTCGACCCGGTGAGCCTGGAGCCGGTGCCCTGGGACGGCGAAACCATGGGCGAGATCATGTTCCGCGGCAACCTGGTCATGAAGGGCTACCTGAAGAACGAGAAGGCGACCCAGGAAGCCTTTCAAGGCGGCTGGTTCCACACCGGCGACCTGGCGGTGGTGCACAGCGACGGCTATGTCAAGATCAAGGACCGCTCCAAGGACGTGATCATTTCCGGTGGCGAGAACATCTCCTCCCTGGAAGTGGAGGATGTGCTGTATCGCCATCCGGCTGTAATCGCGGCCGCCGTGGTGGCCAAGCCCGACGAGAAATGGGGTGAGGTGCCCTGCGCCTTCGTGGAGCTGAAAGAGGGGGCCCGCGCCACCGAGGCGGATATCATCGAGCACTGCCGGGCCCACCTGGCCCGCTTCAAGGTACCCAAGTCGGTGGTCTTCGGGGCCCTGCCCAAGACCTCCACGGGCAAGATCCAGAAATACATCCTGCGCCAGCACGCCAAGTCCGTGCTGGCCATTGAATAGCATCGATGAGCGGACAGGCAACACGTGCCCAGCCTCGCTGCGGGCGGCGATAGAGAACTCCAGGAGTATCACAGATGAAAGTATTGGTTCCCGTCAAACGGGTGGTGGATTACAACGTCAAGGTGCGCGTCAAGGCTGACCAGTCCGGAGTGGACCTGGCCAACGTCAAGATGAGCATGAACCCCTTCGACGAAATTGCCGTGGAAGAAGCCGTGCGCCTCAAGGAAGCCGGCATCGCCACGGAAGTGGTGGTGGTCAGTTGCGGCGTGGGTGCCTGCCAGGAAACCCTGCGCACGGCTCTGGCCATCGGTGCCGACCGGGCGATTCTGGTGGAAACCGAGGTGGAATTGCAGCCCTTGGCCGTGGCCAAGCTGCTCAAGGCCGTCTGTGCCACGGAGCAGCCCCAACTCGTGATTTGCGGCAAGCAGGCCATCGACGACGATGCCAACCAGACCGGCCAGATGCTGGCCGCCCTGCAAGGTTGGCCCCAGGCCGCCTTTGCCTCGAAAGTGGTGATTGCCGGTGGCAAGGCCACGGTGACCCGGGAAATCGACGGCGGCCTGGAAACCCTGGAAGTCTTTCTGCCGGCTGTGGTGACCACCGACCTGCGCCTCAACGAACCCCGTTACGCCAGCCTGCCCAACATCATGAAGGCCAAGAAAAAGCCGCTGGAAACGACCAACCCGGCCATGCTGGGCGTGGATGTGGCGCCGCGCCTGACCACCCTGAAGGTGGTCGAGCCAGCCAAGCGCCAAGGTGGGACCAAGGTGGCCGATGTGGCCGATCTGGTGAATAAACTGAAGAACGAAGCGAAGGTGATCTGATGGCTATCCTCGTCATTGCCGAACACGACCACGCCAGCCTCAAGGCGGCGACGCTCAACACTCTGGCGGCGGCTGCCAGGATTGGTGGCGCGAATGGGGGCGATATTCATCTGCTGGTGGCCGGCTCTGCCGCCACTGCCGCGGCCCAGCAGGCTGCCACCTGTGCCGGTGTGGCCAAGGTGCTGCTGGCCGATGCGCCGCATTACCTCGATCAGACCGCCGAAAACGTGGCGGCCCTGGTGGTATCCCTGGCCTCCGGCTATTCCCACATCCTGGCTCCTGCCACCACCTCCGGCAAGAACTTCATGCCCCGGGTAGCGGCCTTGCTGGACGTGGCCCAGATTTCCGAAATCACCGGCGTCGAATCCGCCGATACCTTCGTGCGCCCCATCTACGCGGGCAATGCCCTGGCCACCGTCCAGAGCAGCGACACGGTGAAGGTCATCACCGTGCGCAGCACCGCTTTTGAAGCCGTGGCCAGTGGTGGCAGCGCCGCCATCGAAGCCGTGGCCGCCGCCGCCGACCTGGGTCAGACCCGGCGGGTCAGCCAGGAGTTGACGGTTTCCGCCCGCCCCGAACTGGGCGCCGCCAAGGTGATCGTTTCCGGCGGCCGGGGCCTGGGCAGCAGCGACAAGTTCAAGGCCCTGCTCGAACCCCTGGCCGACAAGCTGGGCGCCGCCCTGGGCGCCTCCCGGGCGGCGGTGGATGCGGGCTTCGTGCCCAACGACTTTCAAGTCGGCCAGACCGGCAAGGTCGTCGCGCCCCAGCTCTACATCGCCATCGGCATTTCCGGCGCCATCCAGCACCTGGCCGGCATGAAGGA
>NZ_JBASOH010000052.1:0-38551 GCF_049658005.1 Azovibrio sp.
CCAGGCCCTGGACTGCCAAGACAGACATGTACGACCTCCTGCAACCGGAACCCCCGGCATTCCTGCGGGTCTATCAGCCGCACTTGCGTTACTATCTGGTGGAAGAAAGACGCTACACCGATGCGGAACTGAGCCAGAAATCCACCCCCTTGAGCGGAATGTTCGGTATTGAAAACGCCGGTGACAGCTGGGAGTCATTGCAAGGAGCGGTCGACCGTATCGTTGCCGTGATCCAGGCCAATCCGGACAAGGAACGGATCGACCGGGTCATTACCCGCTGGATCAAACGCCACCTCATCCGCCTGGGGGCGGAGGTGGATCTGGAACGGTTGAACAGTTTGATAGAGGACAAAGACATGCTGGCCGAGAACCTGGAAAACCTCGTCAAGAAAGAACGCCTGCAGGGTGAACAGATCGGGATTCAGAAGGGACGGATGGAAGGACGGATGGAAGGACGGATGGAAGCCATGCGCGAGACTGCCCGCAAGCTGATCGCCATGAATATCCTGACCGACGCCCAGATTGCTCAGGCCTCTGGCTTGCCGGAAGAAGAAGTCAAAGCGCTTCACTCCGGGATCAAGCACTGAGGGATGTGCCGCGATTTCCCGTCCATCCCCATCCGTCCTCATCCCTCCCTGCCCGCAGCCGGGACAAGGTGCCTGGATAGGGAACACGATTCCCTGTCAGCCAATTCTTCATGCCGCCCGCCTGGATCAAGGTTGGCGCTGTCTGGCCATGTCAGCCTGCCCAATTCCAGACGGACTAGATTGGAATATTTCACATCGGCCAGCGGGGCGTTGATGCCGGGCGGATCCTTGGTCGGCCCGCGGCTGAAGCTCGCCCGGGATCGGCCCATGATCCTGCGCGACACCAACAGCGGCATTGACATCAGCGACGTGGCCCCTTCAGCGACGCCAGTCTCCTTGGGTTTTTATGCTTCCAGATGCTGCAAAACCGGGTCCTTGATCAAGCCGATGCCGGCGCCTCTTCGGGCGCGTTGCCCCAGGTGCTGTTCTTCCGAGAGCAGTTCCTTGGCTTTGGTGCGGAAGTTGCCGCTGATCTTGATGACCGGGCCGGGGCTGGTGAGGACCTGAGTGAGGGTTTCCGTGTCCTTGAGGCCCATGATCTGCACGCCTTTGCCGCCGGAGAGGTGTTTCATTTGTTCCAGGGGGAAGATCAGCAGGCGGCCGTCGCTCGAGAGGGCGGCCAGATGGGTCTGGGGTGGCTGGGCGGGGACTTTCACCGGTGGCAGGATCGCCGCCCCGTCTTCCAGGGTGAGGAAGGATTTGCCCGCCTTCTGGCGCGAGAACAGGTCGGCCAGGGTGCAGAGGAAGCCGTAGCCGGAGGTTTTGGCGATCAGCAGTTCTTCTTCCGGCTTGCCGGCCAGCACATGAGCGATACGGCTGTTGCCCAGTTCCACGAAGGAGGAGAGCGGCGCGCCCATGCCGCGGCCGTCGGGCAGGCTGGCGACGCTGACCGTATAGGCCCGGCCGTCGCTGGCGAGGAGGGCGAGCGAATCGACGCTACGGCATTCATGCACGGAACCAAGCCGGTCGCCGTCCTTGAAGGCGAGGCCGGAGAGCTCGAGGCCGTGGCCCTGGCGCACCCGGGCCCAGCCTTTTTCGGAGACGATGACGGTGACGGGTTCGTCGGCGACGGCGGCGACTTCGGAGCGCGAGGCCATGGCGGCGGGCTGGATCACGGTGCGGCGCTCGTCGCCGTGCTTGGCGGCGTCGGCTTCGATTTCCTTGATCACCCGTTTTCTGAGCAGGGTGTCGCTGGCGAGCAGCTTTTCCAGACCGGACTTTTCTTCGTGCAGCTTGGCCAGTTCCTGCTCGATCTTGATGCCTTCGAGGCGGGCCAGCTGCCGAAGGCGGATTTCCAGGATGTCCTCGGCCTGCCGGTCGGAGAGGTGAAAGCGCTCGATCAAGGCCGGCTTGGGGGCGTCGGATTCGCGGATGATGCGGATCACTTCGTCGATGTTGAGAAAGACGATGTGCCGGCCTTCGAGGATGTGAATCCGGTCGTTGGCTTTTTCGAGGCGAAACTTGGTGCGCCGCTCCACGGTGGTGAGGCGGAACTGGCACCACTCGCCAATCAGGTCGGTGAGGGATTTCTGGCAGGGGCGGCCATCCAGGCCCACGGCCACGAGGTTGATCGGGGCGGTGGTTTCCAGGCTGGTGTGGGCCAGCAAGAGGGCCACGAATTCGTCCCGGTCCTGGCGCGAGCTGGCCGGCTCGAACACCAGGCGCACGTCGTCGTCCTTGCCGGATTCGTCCCGGGCCTTGTCGAGCTGGGAGGCGAACAGGGCCTTCAACTGGGCGGCGGCTTGTTCGATGGTCTTCTTGCCGGCCTTGGGCAGGGGGTTGAGCAGGGCGCCGATTTCCGCGAGCACCTTGGCGCTCGAAACCCCCGGCGGCAATTCCTTGAACACCACTTGCCAGGCGCCCCTTGCCATTTCCTCGATTTCGTAGCGAGCCCGCACCCGCAGGCTGCCGCGTCCGGTCTTGTAGGCGCTGGTGATGTCGGCGTTTGAAGAAATGATCTGGCCGCCGCCCGGATAGTCGGGGCCGGGCAGGTGGGCCATCAGTTCTTCCACCTCGGCCGCCGGGTGGAGGATCTTGTGAATGGCGGCGTTGGCCACTTCCTTCAGGTTGTGGGGCGGCATTTCGGTGGCCATGCCCACGGCGATGCCGGAGGCACCGTTCAACAGGGAGAACGGCAGGCGGGCCGGGAGGAAGGCAGGTTCGTCGAAGGAGCCGTCGTAGTTGGGCTGGAAATCCACGGTGCCTTCGCTTAGTTCTCCCAGCAGCAGTTCGGCGATAGGGGTGAGGCGGGCTTCCGTGTAGCGCATGGCGGCGGCGCCGTCCCCGTCCCGGGAGCCGAAGTTGCCTTGGCCGTCCACCAGCGGGTAGCGCAGGGAGAAGGGCTGGGCGACGCGCACCATGGCGTCATAGGCGGAGGTGTCGCCGTGGGGGTGGTATTTACCGATCACGTCGCCTACCACCCGGGCGGATTTGACCGGTTTGGCGGTGGCATCGAGGCCTAGTTCGCGCATGGCAAACAACACTCGGCGCTGCACCGGCTTCATGCCATCCTTGACGTCGGGTAGGGCGCGGCCCTTGACCACGGCCACGGCGTATTCCAGGTAATCGCGGGCAGCGGATTCGTGCAGCAGGATGCTCTCGCCGTCGTCTTCTTCCTGGATGCGCACGGCGAGGCCGGGCGGCTCGGGGGGCGCGCCGGGCAGGGCGAGGGCCGGGCTGGATTCAGGGCTGGATTCAGGGCCGGGGCTGGGCTTGGGGACTTCTGGCGTTTGCGGGGGCTGCCCGGGCAGGTCGGCAAACAGGTCGGGGGTCTGATCGTCCATTCTTTAAATCTCCGCGCCTACCAGGGCACCGTTGGCTTCCATCCAGGCGCGGCGGCCGCTGGATTCGTTCTTGGCCATGAGCATGTTCATGACCGGGCCGGCCTCGGCCTGGCGGGGCAGGCGCACCCGCATCAGGCGACGGGTGTCGGGGCACATGGTGGTTTCCCAGAGTTGTTCGGAATTCATCTCGCCCAGGCCCTTGAAGCGGGAGATGGAAACCGATTCGGGTTTGATCTTTTCCAGGCGCAGCTTGTCCAGGGCGGCTTCCCGCTCGGCGTTGTCCAGGGCGTAGATCTTCCGCGGCGGGCGGTTCTTGCCCTGGCCGGGCACGTCGAGCCGGTACAGCGGCGGTTGGGCGAAATAGAGGTGGCCGTGCTCGATGAGCTTCGGGAAGTGGCGGTAGAACAGGGTGCACAGGAGCACCCGGATGTGGGAGCCGTCCACATCCGCATCGGTCATGATCACCACCTTGCCGTAACGCAGATTGGCCAGTACGGCGGCATCCGCTTCCTGGCTGTGGGGGTCGATGCCCAGGGCCACGGCGATGTCGTGCACTTCCCGGTTGGCAAACAGGCTGCCGGCTTCCACTTCCCAGGTGTTGAGCACCTTGCCGCGCAGCGGCAGGATGGCCTGGGTTTCCTTGTCGCGGCCGGACTTGGCGGAGCCGCCGGCAGAATCGCCTTCCACCAGGAAGATCTCGTTGCGGCGGATGTCTTCCGATTGGCAGTCGGAGAGCTTGCCGGGCAGGATGGCGACGCCGGATTGTTTCCTTTTTTCCACCTTCTGGCCGGCCCGGCTGCGGGCCTGGGCGGCGCGGATCGCCAGTTCGGTGATCTTTTTGGCTGCATCCGGGTGTTCGTTGAGCCATAGTTCGAGCGGGTCGCGCACCATGCGTAAGATGAGGGGCACGGCGTCGCGGGAATTGAGGCGTTCCTTGGTCTGGCCCTGGAAGGAAGGGTCGAGCAGCCGGGCCGCGAGCACGAAACTGGCCCGGGAGAAGACATCCTCGGCGCTGATCTTGACGCCCTTGGGCAGCAGGGCATGGTGTTCGGCAAAGCTCTTGACAGCTTCGAGCGCCGCCTGGCGCAGGCCCGCCTCGTGCGTGCCGCCGGCCGGGGTGGGGATCAAATTGACGTAGGATTCCCGCGCCAGCCCGCCCTCGGCGGTCCAGCAAATGGCCCAGGCGGCGCCGGAACCGGGGGGGAAGTTTTCGTCCTCCCGGGAAGCATATTTTTCGGCGGCAAAAATCGGCGCCACCCCTTCGTCTTGCAACTGCTCGGCCAGGTATTGCTGCATACCCTGGCTGAAGCACCAGTTGCGGCTTTCCCCGTCTTCGATGCTGAGGCTGACTTCCAGACCGGGCAGCAGCACGGCCTTGCTGCGCAGCAGGCGTTCCAGTTCGGTGAGGGGAATGTCGGGACTATCGAAAAAGCGGGGGTCGGGCCAGGCGCGCACCCGCGTGCCGGAGGCCTTCCTGGGGGCGTCGCCGGTACGGACCAGGGGCTCGATCACCGCGCCGCCCGAGAAGGCCATACGGTAGCGGCCCCCGTCCCGGGTGACTTCCACTTCCAGGCGGGAAGACAGGGCATTGGTGACCGAGACGCCCACCCCGTGCAGGCCGCCCGAGAAGCGGTAGGCCGAATCTCCGTCGTTCTTGTTGAACTTGCCCCCGGCGTGCAGGCGGGTGAACACCACTTCGACCGTGGGCACCCCTTCCATGGGATGGATTTCTACAGGGATGCCGCGCCCGTCGTCTTGCACCGAAACCGACTGGTCGCGGTGCAAGGTGACCTGGATATGCCGGCAATAGCCCCCCAGGGCCTCATCCGCGGCGTTGTCGATGATTTCCTGAATGATGTGCAAGGGACAATCCGTGCGGGTGTACATGCCCGGACGGTGGCGCACGGGCTCGAGGCCCTTCAGGACGGCAATGGATTCTGCGGTATAACTCAAGTTGTTCTCCGGCAGCAGCAGGGTGAATGCCTGGCTGTTTTCGCAGCGAGTTTAGGCCCAAAGGGGATTCAGCGAAACGGCGCAATTAAATATCAGAACCGATGATCTTTGCTACCGCCCTGTTTTCCGGGCTTACGGTCCTGGGCTGAAATGGCCGGCGGCAAGACGCTGGACGATACATTGGGTGGCCTTTGCACGAGATGGTTGGGTCGGTGTTTGAATGCCGGGACGCTGTTTCATGACAAGCGCGCAGCCCTGGGCGGCGGCTTTACTTGGGCTTTACCCGGGCTTTACCCGGGCTTTACCGGAATTGAGACAAGAGCGGATAACGGTTTTTCCGGGTAACCGGTAAAATGCCGCTCCTTTACACCGGAGCAAACTCAATGTGCGGCATCGTGGCAGCGGCAGCGACAGACAATGTGGTCCCGGTCCTGATCGAGGGGCTAAAGAAACTCGAATACCGGGGCTATGACTCGGCCGGTCTGGCCGTCCTTGGCGAAAAGGGGCTCGAGCGGCGCCGGGCCCTGGGCCGGGTGGCCGAGCTCTGCGCCCGTTCCGGGGGGCTGTCGGCCCGCACCGGCATCGCCCACACCCGCTGGGCGACACACGGAGCCCCGGCCGAGCACAACGCCCACCCCCATATTTCCGGTGGCCTGGCGGTGGTGCATAACGGCATCATCGAGAACTACGAGGTGCTCAAGGCGGAATTGCAGGCCTTGGGCTATGTCTTTACCTCCGAGACCGACACGGAAACCATCGCCCACCTGATCGCCCATTGCCTCGAGACCCAGCCCGATCTGGCCGAGGCGGTGCGCCTCGCCTGCCGGCGCCTGAAGGGGGCTTACGCCATCGCCGTGATCGCCGCGGCCGAGCCCGGCCGGGTGGTGCTGGCGCGGGAAGGTTCGCCGCTTTTGCTCGGGGTGGGGGAGAGGGGGCATTATGCCGCCTCCGACGCTGCGGCCCTGCTGCAGGTGACCCGCCAGATGATCTATCTGGAAAACGGCGACCTCGCCGATCTTCGCCCCGACAGCCTCATGATCTGCCGGATTGACGGCGGCGCCAGGGTGAGCCGCCCGGTGGTCGTCTCGCAACTCTCCGCCGACGCAGTGGAGCTGGGCCGGTTCCGCCATTACATGCAAAAGGAAATTTTCGAGCAGCCCGAGGCCCTGGCCAATACCCTGGAAATGCTGGGTGGCGCCCAGAGTCTGCAGCCCGGCCTGTTCGGGGCCGATGCCGCCCGCCTCCTGGAAGAGGTGGATGCGGTGCTGATCCTGGCCTGCGGCACCAGCTACCATGCCGGCATGGTGGCGCGTTACTGGATCGAGAGCCTCGCCCGGCTGCCGGTGATGGTCGAATTCGCCAGTGAATACCGCTACCGGGAATCGGTGCCCAATCCCCGGCAGCTGGTGCTGGCCATCTCCCAATCCGGGGAGACCGCCGACACCCTGGCGGCCCTGCGCCACGCCCGGGAACTGGGACAACCCATTACCCTGGCCATTTGCAATGTGCCGGAATCCGCCATCGTGCGGGAGTCGGTCCTGCGCTTCATCACCCGGGCCGGGCCGGAAATCGGCGTGGCCTCCACCAAGGCTTTCACCACCCAACTGGCCGCCCTGTTCCTGCTCACCCTGGTGCTGGCCAAACTCAGGGGGCGGCTTTCCGAGGCCGACGAGGCCGGGCATCTGCAGGCTCTGCGCCATCTGCCGCTGGCCGTGCAGAAGGTGCTCGCCCTGGAGCCGGAAATCGCCGCCTGGGCCAGGCATTTCGCCAACAAGCAGCATGCCCTGTTCCTCGGCCGGGGTCTGCATTACCCCATTGCCCTGGAAGGGGCGCTGAAACTGAAGGAAATTTCCTACATCCATGCCGAAGCCTACCCGGCCGGGGAGCTCAAGCACGGCCCGCTCGCCCTGGTGGACAAGGACATGCCGGTGATCGCCGTGGCCCCCAACGACCACTTGCTGGAAAAGCTCAAGTCCAATCTCCAGGAAGTGCGCGCCCGGGGCGGCGAGCTTTATGTGTTTACCGACCAGGGCGCACCGCTTTCTGCCGCGGCTGCGGACGGCGTTCATGTGCTCGCTCTGCCCGAGCACTACGGGCTACTCTCTCCCATCCTGCATGTGCTGCCCCTGCAGCTGCTCGCCTACCATGCCGCCCTGATCAAGGGCACGGATGTCGATAAGCCCCGCAACCTGGCCAAGTCGGTCACGGTGGAATGAAAGGAAAGTCATGAAAGTGCTCGTCACCGGCGCCGCCGGCTTCATCGGCAGCCATGTTGCTTCCCAACTGCTGGCACGCGGGGAGCAGGTGGTCGGCCTCGACAATCTGAACGATTACTACGACCCGAAGTTGAAACTCGACCGGCTGAAAAGGTTCGAGGCAGAGGCCGGCTTTACTTTCGTGAAGCTCGATCTGGCCGACCGGGCCGGCATGGAAAAGCTGTTTGCCGAGCAAAAATTCGACAAGGTGGTGCATCTTGCGGCCCAGGCCGGGGTGCGCTACTCCCTCAAGAACCCGCACGCCTACATCGACAGCAATCTGGTGGGCTTCATCCACATCCTCGAAGGCTGCCGCCACCAGCGGGTGCAGCATCTCGTCTATGCCAGCAGTTCCAGTGTCTATGGCGGCAACACCAGGATGCCGTTCTCGGAGCACGACCCGGTCGACCATCCGGTGAGCCTTTATGCGGCCACCAAAAAGGCCAACGAACTGATGGCGCACACCTACAGCCACCTCTATGGCCTACCCACCACGGGGCTGCGCTTCTTCACCGTGTATGGCCCCTGGGGCCGGCCGGACATGGCGCTGTTCCTGTTTACCCAAGCCATCCTGGAGGGCCGCCCGATCGATGTCTTCAATCACGGCAACATGCAGCGCGACTTCACCTACATCGACGACATCATCGAAGGCGTGATCCGGGTGCTGGACAAGCCAGCCACCCCCAATCCGGACTTTGACCCCCTGCAGCCCGACCCGGGCACCAGTCACGCGCCCTACCGGGTGTTCAACATCGGCAACCACAACCCCGTGCCCTTGATGGATTTCATCGCCGCCCTCGAAAAAGCCCTGGGGATGACGGCCCGGAAGAACTTCCTGCCGCTGCAAGATGGCGACGTGCCCGCCACCTATGCTGATGTGGACGCGCTCAAGGACTGGGTGGGCTTTCAGCCCGGCACCCCCATCGAAATCGGGGTGGGGCGTTTCATCGAGTGGTATCGCAGTTATTACGCGGAATGACGTTACGTGGAATGACGTTACGCGGAATGACGTTACGTGGAATGACGTTATGTGGAATGACGTTATGTGGAATGACGTTATGTGGAATGACGGTAAGCCCAATCAGCGCGCCACCCACCTGATTTCCCGGGGATGCCTTAAAGGCTGCAAGGCGCGCTGAATCCCGGAAACTTGCGGATGGATTCAGCGCGGGCCCGCGCTCAGGCGGGCATCATTTTTCCAGCACATAGCTCCCTGGGGCGTCCATCAAGACCGGATACCCTTTCTGGGGGGCGCCCAGGGCGGGAGGCTTGACGAGGGTGCCGGAGCGGGCCTGGAGCCAGGCCGACCAAGCCGGCCACCAGGAACCTTCGTGACGGGGCGCCTGTTGCTGCCAGTCGTCGGGCGAGACATAAACACCGCCGGCGGGCCGTTCGAGGATTTGGTAATAGCGGTTGCGCCGCCCAGGCTCGCTGACGATGCCGGCGTTGTGCCCGCCCTTGGTGAGCACGAAGGTGATCTCCGCGGGCGTCAGATAATGGATTTTGTACACCGACCGCCAGGGCGCGACGTGGTCCGTCAGGGTGGCCACACAATAGATGGGGGTGCGGATATCGGTGAGCGCCACGGGTTTGCCCCGTACCGGGTAACGCCCTTCGGACAGGTCGTCATTGAGGAACAGCCGGCGCAGGTACTGGGCATGCATCAATGCCGGCATGCGGGTAGCGTCCGCATTCCAGGCCATCAAATCATTCATGCTGCTGCGCTCGCCGAGCAGATACTCATTGATCATCTTCGACCAGAGCAGGTCGTAGGAATTGAGCAACTGGAAAGCGCCCGCCATCTGGCCTGCCGTCAGGTAGCCGGTATCCCGCATCTGGGCTTCGAGCATGGCCAGTTCGCTGTCGTCGATGAACAAGGCCAGTTCCCCGGGTTCGGTGAAATCGGTCTGGGCGGTAAAAAGGGTCATCGAGGCCAGGCGATCCTGACCATCACGGTGCATGGCGGCATTGGCAATGGAAAGCAGCGTGCCCCCCAGACAGTAACCCGCCGCATGAACTTTCTGATCCGGAACAATGGCGGCAATGGCATCGAGTACCTCATCGATCCCCATGGACAGGTAATCATCCATGCCCAGGTTCGCTTCTTCCTCCCCGGGGTTCTTCCAGGAAAGGCAGAACACCGTATACCCCTGATCCACCATGTATTTGATCAGGGAGTTATGCGGGGAAAGATCGAGGATGTAGTACTTCATGATCCAGGCCGGCACGATCAGCACCGGCTCCGGATACACCTTGTCCGTCGTGGGCACGTATTGAATCAGTTCCACCAGACGATTGCGGAACACCACCTTGCCCGGCGTGACCGCCACATTCTTGCCGACCTGGAAGTTTTCCGTGCCCACCGGAGGCCGGCCGTTGATGCGGCGCTCCATATCCTCCATGAAATTACGCCAACCCTGCGCCAGATTGCCCCCTCCGGTTTCCATCGTGCGCCGCAGCACCACGGGATTGGAGAAGAGATAGTTACCCGGTGAAAAAATATCCAGGAGCTGACGCGCCATGAAGGACGTCAGGTGTTCATGGTGGCGCGAAACGCCGGGAATGCCGGTGGTGGCGGACTGCCACCAGGCTTCGGTGGCCAGGAAGGCCTGGCAGAATAATTTGAAGGGCCCGGACTGCCAGGCCGGGTCCGCAAAACGCCGGTCCGGCTTTTCTTCCTCATCCTCCTCCGTCGCTTCAGAACGGCTGCTGGCCGTACGCCACACCTCCTGATTCAGGGCATAAGCCTGGCTGAGCAGGTCCATGCGCTTGCCTGGCGCCAACGCCAGATGCCCGGCCCAATCGAAGACTGCCAGGGCCAGCGACATCGGTGAAATGGAACCTGTCATCTGCGCCAGGGCCGCCAGCACCTTCACATCCAGCGGCTTTTTACGGATGGCGGGATTGGGAGTGACGGTGGCAGGATCGATGCTCCTTGCAAGTGCCGGCAAGAACTCGGTTTGACTGGACATGAGGAATGCTCCTTGAATGTTATCGATGGATGAATGGATGAATTGTGGGGTAAAGCCAGGGAATTTCTCTTGGGAACCGGGCCATTCTACTCCGGTCATCACTTTCACCCGTGGCCGGGCCAAGGGGCTGTCATGGAGCGGTCAGGCCAGGACCTCGAGGGCGGCCGCGTAATCGGGTTCCTGCTTGATTTCCGGCACCAGTTCGCTGTGCAGCACCTGATTGTTTTCATCGAGCACTACCACGGCCCGGGCCGTCAGGCCGGACAAAGGGCCACTGGCAAGGGCCACGCCGTAGGTCTTGGGAAAATCCCGGTTCCGCAGGGTGGATAGCATCACCACGTTCTCCAGCCCTTCGGCACCGCAGAAACGGCTCTGGGCAAAGGGCAGGTCGGCGGAAATGCACAGCACCACCGTGTTTTCCAGTTGGCTGGCGGCCTGGTTGAAATGGCGCACCGAGGTGGCGCAGACCGGGGTGTCGATGCTGGGGAAGATGTTCAGGACCTTGCGCTTGCCGGCAAAGCGGGTGAGGGGAACATCGGCCAGGTCCAGGCCTGTCAGGGTGAAGGGCGGGGCCTTCTGGCCGGGCTGGGGAAAGAGGCCATCTACTTGTACCGGGTTACCGCCAAGGGTGACTGTGACTGTCATGGTGTTGTTTCCTTTGTTGTTGTCGAATCTGGATCTTTTAGTGGCTGCCGGGCGGTTGAAGTTCTCTCGTCCCCCGATCATGGCGAAGCAGGCCCGTAAACGGGTGCCGGGCGGTACATGCCGCCCGGCTTTTTGCTCTCTGTCGGGATCGGGGGTCTTCCTGGAACTGGGCCAGGAAAACGGTCAATCCAGCGCCATTCATTGTTCCCGGTCATGGAGTGTTGGTCCAATTGTCTCTCTATATGCCTTGCATAGTCAGCGGCTATCGTCAGTGGCTATCGAGGGCGCGGGGCAGGGGGCTGGGGCCTTGCTGGAACTGCTTGCCATGCTGGCGGCAGATCTGCTCATAGAAGCTGCACAGGCGCGCGGCCATGGCCTGGTCGGACCATTCTGCCGCATAGGCGCGGGTTTCCGCAGCCAGCCGCAGCCGTGTCTGATCCTGTTCAAACAGCGCCACCATCTGCTCGGCGAACCGGGAGACGTCATCGGCGCCCACCTGGCAGCCCCGTTCGGGTTCCAGGATGTCGCGAGTGCCCATGGCGGCCAGCCCCAGCACCGGCAGCCCGGCCGCCATGGCTTCGAGCAGCACCAGACCCTGGGTTTCGGTGCGGGAGGCAAACACGAACAGGTCCGCACCGGCATAAGCGTCCGGCAGCTCCGTCTGCCGGTCCAGGTAGCCGAGGAACAATACATTGTCCTGCAACCCCAGTTGTCCGGCCTGGCGTTCCAGGGCAGGGCGGGCGGGGCCTTCGCCGGTCACCACCAGGCACAAGTCGGGAATGCGGCGGCAGGCCAGTTGCAGGGCCTCCAGCAGAAAGCCGATGTTCTTCTCATGGGCCACCCGGCCCACGAACAGGGCCAGGGGGCGATCCGGGGCAAGGCCGTGGCGCTGGCGAAAAGCGGCCCGGTCGCCCCGGGCGAAGCGCTGCAAGGGAATGCCCGTGGGCAGGATTTCCAGGGTCGTGGTCACCTGGTATTCCCGCAGGCGCTCGGCCATGGCCGTGGAGGGCACGATGACCCCGGCCAGTTCATTGCACTGGCGCCGGGAATAGCGGCGTGCCAGACCGCGCAGCCACTCCCGGGGCAGAAAGGGAATGTAGTGGTAGAGATATTCCTCGAACAGGGTGTGGTAGGTGGCTACGGCGGGAATTCCCAGGCGCCAGGCCAGAGCGACCCCGGCGTAATGAGCCACGAAGGGAGTCTGGATGTGGATCAGGTCGTAATTTTCCTTTTCCAGCCGGGGCGTCAGTTCCAGGGCGGCCCGGTAGGACATCAGGCGATCTTCCGGGTCCATGGGAATCCTGCGGGAGGGCAGGCGGATCAGGTTTCCGGCGCTCTGCTCCGAACCGTAGCGCGGGGCTATCAGCGTTACTTCCACTCCTTTTTGCGCCAGGCATGTGCGGAAGGTTTCAATGGAGGTGGAAACCCCGTTCACCCGGGGGAAATACACATCAGAAAGCATCAATATGCGCATGGCACAAAAAAGGAGGGCGAAAACTGGATACTAGACGCCTTTCGTGACAGCTTGACGACAGGCAAGGCCCTTGGTGAGCGCCTCCGGCAAGGGTAAGATGCCCCGGGTCGTACGGCTAACTTCATGATTTGTCATGTAAATGCAACAAAGTCCGGGTGCGGCTTGTTGAGAGGGGAGATCTGCCATGTTCCACTACGAACTTTCTCCAACCGAATTTCGCCGGCTGCGTCAGCACCCGGCTCTGCCCAGTGCCGTCGGTCAGTGTCAGGAGCGGCAACTGGATTACTTCGATACTCCGGAGGCTGCCCTCTCGGGCCGGGGGCTGTTGTTGGCCCGGGTGCGTTGCGGCTGGGAGTGGCGCATGGAATTGCAAGCTTCCCGCCCGGATGCCGGCCTGGGCTGGCAGGCCGGCTTGCTGGCGGCAGGCTACTGCGGTCCGAGCGGTTTCGATTTTGATTTTGTGTCCGACAAGGAGTTGCGCCTCTGGCTGCAAAAGCAGACGGCACAATTGCAGCGGCTGGGCAGCGAAGTCATCCGGGAAGAGTGGCTGCGGGTGGATACGGCGGCTGGAGCCGCCGGTCTGCGCATCGAACGGGTCGAGCAACAGTCCGGGACCGGGCGCCAGAGTCTGGTGCGGCTGAGTTTTCTGCCGCTCGAGAACGGCGATGAAGCTGCCTTTCTGCTCTGCCGTGCCTTGCTTGCCGCTTTCGTCATGCAACCTGCCATGCTCAGCCCGGCGGCCCGGATCCAGCAGGCGGGAACCCCCCTCAAATCCTATCGTGCCAAGCCTTCGCTGCCTGCCGGGCAGGACGGCAGGCGCGCCTTTTTACATATCGTCCGCAACTGCATCAGCCATCTCTGCCTCAACCTGCCGGGCCTGGCCGTATCCGATGATCCGGAGTTCGTGCATCAGGCACGGGTGGCCATCCGCCGCCTGCGCTCAGCCTTGAAGCTGTTTGCCCCCTGGCTGCCCCAAGGCTTCGTGACCGAATTCAGCGCACGCTGGCGGGACATGGCAAATGGGCTGGGAGACTGCCGGAATCTGGATGTCTTCCTGGCCGAGACCTTGCCCCTGATGGAGCGGGAACTGGGGGCGGAAGACTGGCTGGCGCGTCTGAAAGCCCGGGCTGGCCGTGAGCGGCAGCGGGCCCGTCGAGTAGCCCGGGGCATGCTGGCCAGTCCCGAGGCGCGTCTGCTGGTGCTGGATTTTGAATGGGCGCTCGAACATCTGACTTTTCCTGATGCCATGCCGCCCCTGCAGAAGCTGGCCCGTCGTCGCCTCGTCAGCCGGGCCCGCCAGGTCACGCGCCTGGGCGAGTCGGTGCGCGATCTGGACCCGCAAGCGCGGCACGAACTCCGTATCGCCTTCAAGAAGTTGCGCTACGCCCTGGAGTTCTTTGTCGGGCTGTTTGGCGAAAAACGCAGCCAGCGCTACCTCGCCGGCCTGGTCGACCTGCAGGAAGTGCTGGGCCATCTCAATGACCTGGCCACGGCCCAGACCCTGGTGCACCGCCTCCTGCCTCCGGCCACGGCGCGTCTGCCCGAGGCCTGGCTGGCCGGGCGCGTCGGGGCGCTGGTCGATACCCTTCCGACTGCGGTAGGCCATTTCCTGGCGGCCGAACCGCCCTGGGAATAAAGGCCCGGCTGGGCTGGCATTCCGTGTTTCCCGGAACGCACGGCCGCGCGGCTTTCATCCGGATGTAATATCTGCGGCTTAAGCTGCACTTCCTGAATTCATGATTGGGAGTCCAGCCATGTATCTTTCCCCTGCCGAAATCGCCAGCGGGCGCCAGCACAGTCTCAATAATTTCCAGACGGCTACGGTTGCCTGCGTCAGTGCCTCCGAGCGGCTGACCCAGTTATTTACCCGCATGAGCCGTCAGCAACTCGAAATGCTGAAGAACCAGCCGCAGCCCCTGGCGCCCTCTGGCCTGTGGCTGAGCGATGTCCAGTCGCAGTCCGCGACGCTGCTGGGAGAACTGCTGGAAATCATCGGCGATGTCCAGCAGACGGTGATCATCACGGCCGCCGCCCAGACCCGGGCCATTGATCAGTTGCTGGTCACGAGTGTGGAGCGGGCTCGTTCCTGCAGCCCGGCCGAGATCTTGCCGGCCCTGGATACCCTGCGGCAAAGCCTTGAGCAAACGGAGCGGGGCGTGACCGGCTGGGCTGAGGCCAGCCGGCAAGCGCTGGCGCAGCTGGCGCAGCAATTTGCCCAACGACGCAGTCAGGGTCGCAGTCAGGGCCGCAGTCAGGCTGATACGCCCGCCGGGGCTGAGCGCGCTGCCGCCAAGACTGCCGCGCAGAAAAAAGAAGCTCAGCTGCTGCAGTGAAAATCGGGCCGCTCATTCAGGCCACTCATGGCCTGACGGCCAGACCCTTGTTTTTTCCTTGGACCCCTGCTCAAAAAGCAGGGGTATTTTTTTTAGCCTGCCAGGCCCTGGCCGGCGGTATCTGGAATGCAGAGGTTGTCGTGGGGATCGGAATCAGCGGGTGCGCAGGTGGTGCACCGAGCTTTCCAGTTCGCGGGCCAGGCTCTGGATGTCATGCACCGTTGCCCCTGATCGTTCCAGGGCCTGATGGGTCTGCTCCACCATCAGCGCGACTTCCTGGATGGTGCGGGCGATTTCATTGGCGGCATCGGTCTGGGCGCTGGTAGCGTCGACGATCTCGCCCACATGCAGGCGCGACTCATTGACTTCGGCATGAATGCTGGCGAGGGAGCGGGACAGGGCATCGACCACCTGCACCCCTTGATCCACCTGGAGGCTGCTGTTGCGGATGTCTTCCACCACCGCGAGGATTTCTGACTGGATGGCGCCGATGGTGATGCCGATCTGGGCGTTCGACTGGCCGGTGCGGTCGGCGAGTTTCCTCACCTCGTCGGCCACCACGGCAAAGCCCCGGCCTTGTTCCCCGGCCCGCGCCGCTTCGATGGCGGCGTTCAAGGCGAGCAGATTGGTCTGGTCGGCAATTTCCTTGATGACGCCGACGATGCGTCCCACTTCCTGGGAGCGGGCTTCCAGTTCGCCCACGGCCCGGGCCGAACGCTGGATCGCGGCGACCGCGCCCTGCATTTCGGTGGCGGCGCTGTGCGCCAGTTCCTGGCCTTCCCTGGAGCGTTCCCCGGCCCGGGTGGTGATACTCGCGGTTTCCTGGGCATGTTCGCTGATTTCGTGAATGCTCACGGTCAATTCTTCGACGGCGGCCGAAGTCTGTTGCGTGGCGTCGGTCTGGGAACTGGAGGCACGGGTGATCTGGGCGCTTTCGTTGGCGAGCTGGTCCGTATGGCAGGCCAGTTGCTCGCTTGCCTCCCGGGTCTTGCCGATCAGCAGGCTGAAGCCCTCGCTCATGTGATTGAAGGCCGCCGCCGTGGTGCCGATCTCGTCCGAGGCCAGAATCTGTGCGCGACGGGTCAGGTCGCCCCGGGCCATCGCGTCGGTGCTGACTTGCAACTCGTGGATGCTGCGCAGGATGGAGATGTAGGCGCCGGTGGCCAGATAGCCCAGCAGCAGCACCACCAGGCCGAGGCTGGCGAGGCTGAAATGGAGTTTCTGCCGGGCGGCCGCATGGCGTGTGTCGAGCGAGGCGCGAATTTCGGGTTCCAGCGCCCGGGCCAGGTCCTGGGCAGCCTTGAGCACCTGGCTGCCCTGGGCGGCAAAGGCGGCAGGTTCGATGTCGAAATCGCTGGTGTTGATGACCTTGGTCACCAGCATTTCCTGAAAGCTCAGCAACTGGGTGTTGAGTTGCTCATAGGCGGGGGAAAGCCGGGCGTGGACCTCACCCTTCAGGGCGCGGGCGGTTTCCAGGTCGGCGGCAATCCAGTCCATCAGGGTGACGAAGCCGGCCTGGGCGATCGTCAGTTTTTCGCGGTGGGAGCTGGGCAGGCGCTGGTTTTCGATCGCCTTCAGGCCCATGTCCCGGGCTGGCGCCAGTTCCTTGATCAGTTCGGGCAGCTTGGCGGTGAGGATGCCGATCAGGGTGTGGGCCAGCGGGTCATCATCGCGCTGCAGGCCATGCTGGCTGACCTGGGTCTTGAACTGTTCCAGGATGGCGGCGGGGTCTCCCTGGCCTTCCTGCGCCGCCCTGAGCTGTTCGAGCGCCGGCAGCAGTTGATCCAGACCGGCCAGCTCGGTTTTCAGTACCTCGGCATCCCGGTGGATTTCGGCTGCCAGCAGCAGGGTGATGACGACCAGCGGCAGGATCGCCAGGGCGGCGAGCAGTAGCAGCTTGACCCGGTAGCTGAGGCGGTTGATCAAGGCTATGGCAG
The DNA here is from genome assembly GCF_049658005.1 of Azovibrio sp. NCBI lineage: Bacteria > Pseudomonadati > Pseudomonadota > Betaproteobacteria > Rhodocyclales > Rhodocyclaceae > Azovibrio > Azovibrio sp. The sequence goes on from NZ_JBASOH010000052.1 coordinate 16,940, forward strand.
GCAGGAACAGTTGTTTCATCGAGTCGCAATCAAAAAAAGGAAGCAAAGATCAGGAAGCAAGGATCAGGAAGCAAGGATCAGGTCTGGGGGATTGCCGTCGTGATGCGGCAGGTTCTGGGAGATGGGGCGGCGCCGTTCGATGAAGAGGCTGGAGCCCCGTTGTTTCTTCGCCTGTTTCTTGGCCTCGGCGGCGGCGGTGGAAATCTCGTGATGCGATTCGTAGTAGCAGCTTTCGGCTATCAGGGCGCCGATGGAGAGGGCCGGCAGGGGGTGCAGCACGACCTCGCCCCGGCGGTTTTCGCCGATCAGGCCACCCCGCTCAAGATCTTCGGCATTGAAGAAGGGCATCACCTGTTCGTCGAACATTTTCAGGGCCCGGGCGCAGCGGGCTTCCCAGTCATTGCTCTGGAACAGGATCAGGAAGTCGTCGCCGCCGATGTGGCCGACGAAATCCAGGCGGGCGTCCGCCACTTCGACCAGGATCTGGCCCAGTAACTGGATCACGTCATCGCCGCGGCGGTAGCCATAGACATCGTTGAACGGTTTGAAGTTGTCCAGGTCGGCGTAGCAGGCGGCAAAGCGCACCCCGGCCTTCAGGAGCCGGTCGATATGCTCGTTGATGGGGACGTTGCCCGGCAGCTGGGTGAGGGGATTGGCATAGCGGGCGGCGGAAATCTGCATTTCCGTGATCAGGGCCATCAGGTCGTGGCCGCTGCCCACCCCGGTGTAACGCCCCTGGCAGGTGACGATGAAGCCGTCGAACAGGTAGTGGCGCGCGGCGCGCGACAGGATCAGGCCCAGTTCCTGGACCGTGGCGTTCTCGTCCACCACCAGCGGGGCCGGGTCCATGAACAGGGTGCAGGGTTTCTTGCCGTATAGTTCGCGGCGGAAGGGCCGGGAAAAGCGGTCGATCAGGGTGTGGCGGTTGATGAGGCCAACCGGGATGTCGCCTTCCACGACCGGCAGCACCTCCAGTTGCGGGTCGCTTTCAAAGCGCAGGAAGACCTGGTCGTTATCTGCATGATGGGCAATCGGCTCGATGTAGTGCAGCAGGGTGCGGGCCGTGGTGATGCTGCTGCTGGCGATGGCCTGGGGAAACACCGCCACCCGGCGGCTGCAGAGCATGTCCAGCACTTCCTGGTTCGGGCTTTTGAGGGGTGAGGCGTGGGGCCGGGCAATGAAAAAACCCTGGCCGTGGGCAATGCCCAGGTCGCGCACCGTCTGCAGGTCGGTCGCCGTTTCGATGCCCTCGGCAATGATGTGGGCGGAGCAGGTCTCGGCCAGATCCTGCATCGCCTTGACGAACTGGAACTTGAGGTCATCCTGGCCGATGCCGGTGATGAAATGCCGGTCGATCTTGACATATTCGGGGCGAATCTCGGACCACATGCGCAGATTGGAAAAGCCTTCGCCCAGGTCGTCGATGGCGATCTGAAAGCCGAGGCTGCGGAGGTATGCCAGCGTGGACTGAATCTCGGGGAAATCGGTGATGTCCTGGTTCTCGGTCACCTCGATCACGATCCGGGAGGGAGGCAGGCCCAGGTGGCGCATGAAAGTCTGGTTTTCCACGTCCTTGAAACGTGGGTCGAGCAGGCAGGCGGGGCTGGCGTTGACGAACAGCTTGCCTGGCAGGCGCAGATGGGCAAAGGCGATCAGGATGGTTTGCAGGCAGGCATATTCCAGTTCCAGACCCATCTGGTTACGGCGGGCGGCCCCAAACAGCGCGTCGGGGGAATGCAGGGGGTGGTTTTCCGGGCCCCGGATCAGGCCTTCGAAACCCATGTAGCTGTGAGCGCGGCAATCCAGCAGGGGCTGAAAGACGGCGGAGAGTTGCTGGCCGTGGATCAGGGCCTTCAAGGCCAGGGCTTCATCCGAGACCTGGAGAGAGGACGGAAAAGCGGCATCTTGAGTGGTTTGGCGTTCAGGAATCTGGTGGGAAAAGGGATTGAACATGGCGACAAACCTCCTCTTGATAAGGGAGGGCTATGCTAGGGGGGCTTGGTTACAGGGGCATGAAATCTGCTCAGCATCGAGGGCAGGATGTACGGCTGACAAGCGGGGAGCGGGTATGAGCGCTGGTTTGACCGGCATGGCGGGCGGGCCCTGCCGGCAGTGGCCGGGCCAGAAGTGGCACTGAACTGGAATGAAAAAACCGCCCGGCAGGCAGGCGGGCGGTTGCTGGGGCGGGGCCGGCAGGGTTCAGCTGATCCTGGCCTTGCTGCGCAGTTCTTCGATCAATTGCTCAACCTTCTGCTGATTGGCGCGCTGGGTCAGCTGCGGCTTCAACTGCTCGAAGGTGGGCGGGGTCAGGTTGCGGGTATCTTCCAGCAGGATCACGTGGTAGCCGAAGTCGCTCTTCACGGGCTCCTTGCTGTACTTGCCCTTTTCCAGCTTCACCAGGGCATCGGCAAAGGGTTTGACGAAGGAGTTGGGGATGCTCCAGCCCAGTTCGCCGCCCTTGTCCTTGGAGCCGGGGTCCTTGGACTGCTTGGCCAGGTCGGCGAACTTTTCGCCCTTTTCCAGCTTGGCGATGATGGCCTTGGCATCATCTTCTTTTTCCACCAGGATATGGCGGGCCTTGTATTCGGTGTTGCCCAGTTGCGACTTGAAGGTCTCATAGTCCTTCTTCAGCTGGGCATCGCTGACCGGGTTGTTCTTGATGTAGTCGGCGATGAAGGCGCGGATCAGGATGGCCTGCCTGGCGATTTCCATCTGGCCCATGATGTCCGCTTTCTTGTCCAGGCCCTTTTTCCTGGCCTCGTTGACCAGCAGTTCGCGGCGCACCAGTTCTTCCTTGACGGCAGTGCGGAACTGAGGGTCATCCTTGGTGCCCTGGGCCTTCTGTTCATTGATGAAGGCGTCGGCCACATACTGGGGGATCGCCTGGCCATTGACGGTGGCAAAGACCTTGGACTGGGCCAGGGTGGGAGCGGAGATCAGGGCGCCGGCCACCAGGGCCAGGGAGAGTTTGGTCAGTTTCAGCATGTCTTGCGAGTCCTTGTTGGGAAAGTTCAGGCTTCTTCGGGTGTCAGGGCGCGGATCGCCAGCGCGTGCACCGGGCCCTGCATCAGATTGCCGACAGCATCATATACCAGCCGGTGGCGGGACAGGGTGTTCCTGCCCCGGAAAATTTCGGCCACGAGGGTGATCCGGTAGTGGCCGCCACCGTCCCGGGCCCCGGCGTGGCCGGCATGGAGGTGGGATTCATCCACCAGTTCCAGTTGCAGGGGGTTCAGGCTGGCAAGCCGTTCCCGGAGCTGGGCCAGGGTATCGTCGCTCATGCGGGCCGCCCCTTCCTGGAGGGTTCGGCGCAGAACCGGGGATGGCCGCCGGCAGCCGCATGAAAATCGGCATCGGCCTGGCGGCGGGCGGCTGCCAGGGAAGGGCATCCGGCCACGATCAGGCTGCCGGGCAGGTCTGCGCCAGGAATCAGATAAGGCATCACGATGGCGTTCCTGAGGGTAGGGAGGTTGGGAGGTTGGGGGTATGAGAAGCCGGGCAGCCGGGCAGCCCAGCTCTCCAGGTGGAACCGGCAAAACCAGGTGGAACCGGCAAAACCGGGGCCGATTATGGGCATCCGGGTCCGGATTGTCCAATGGCGGATGGGATGGCCGCCCCTGCCGCCGCATGGGCTTCAAATAGCATGGGGGGCGGCATGATTAGTGGGCATCCTCCCAGCCGGTGATCATGGCCTTGATGTAGGCGAAGGGGGTTCGCCCGGTGGTGGCCAGGTACACATGCGCCACGAAGAAGGTGAGGATCAAGAAGGCCCCTACTGTGTGGGCCAGGGCCACCCACTCCAGGGACAGCCACCGGTCCAGGCTCCAGGCCGGCCACTGGGGATAGAACAGGTAAAGGAGCCCGCTGCACCAGATCAGGGGCGACATCAGGGACAAAAAGGCCAGGTAAGCCAGGCGCTGCAGCGGATTGTGCTTGGCCATCGGGGTCTTCCTGAAGGGCTGGGGCGCGTTGATGAAGATGCCCAGGATGTAGTACCTCACCATGGCGCCCACTTTCTTCAGGGTGGGCAGGTACTGGCGCCATTCCCCGGTAGTGAATTGCCAGAAGATGGTGAAGGCCCATAAGGTGAGCAGAAACCAGGCCGCCAGGGTGTGCACCTGGACGGCTTTGGCAAAGCCCAGCAGGGCGTAGGTGCCATGGATTTCGAAGCCGGTGATCATCATGACGATGATCAAGAGGGCCTGGGACCAGTGCCAGAAACGCTCGAAACGTTTGTAGAGGTAGATGCGTTCGCTCATGATCGGGCTCCGTGCGGGTTGTCGTGCTTGTCGTCCTGTGGGCCGTCGTGAGGGCCGTCGTGAGGGCCTTTATCCTGCCGGCGGCGGGTGAGGATGCGGATCAAGCCGTGCCCGAGGCTGCCGAGGGTGGTCAGGCCCACCAGGGCCCAGCCTATGTTGTCGAGCCAGGGGTGGCGGTCCCGGCCGGGGATGTAGACCCCGGGAATGCCTTCCAGGCGTCCGCCCTGTTTGTGGCATTCGATGCAATCCACCGCGTCTTCCTTGGGGGCCACCATGTGGGTGATGAGCCAGAGCATTTCCGTATCCACGAAGCCGTACTTGCCCGAGAAGGGGGCGCCGGTGGCTTCGGCGCCTACCTTCAGGGCTTTGTCCCAGTCGAAGTTGTACCAGTAGGCCGTGTCGTCCGGGATGGCCGTGTGGGGCACCAGCAGGGTCAGATTTTCCATGTCATAGGGCTGCCGGCTCCGGAAACGCTTGACCGGCCAGATGCGCGCATCCGCCGTTCCCGGGGCGCCGTGAAAGGTATTGATGGCCACGGGCCTGTCTGGATTGATCTTGTCTGTCTGCAGGGTGTAGCTGACCTTGCCGTTGAACCACAGATACTCGGGCACGACGTTTTCTTGCAGGCCGAACTGGCCCTTGCGGCTGTCGTAAATGATGTGGCCGTGCTCATCCTCGATCTTCTGGGGCTTGCCGTCGGGGCCCATCTTGCCGGCCTGGGACCAGTCCCAAGTCATCTTGGTGGGTACCCCGCCCCGAGCGAAAGTCGGGATGTGGCAGGTCTGGCAGGCCAAGGTCCGGGCGTGGGTGTTGAGCAGCTCCGGGTTTTTCTCCTGGGCGGCGTTGATGCTGCCGGCCGGGGCCTGGTGCGGCGCATCCCCGTGGCAGGCCTGGCAGGTGGTGGGGTTCCGGTCACTGGCCTGGCCCCGCAACAGGGGGCCGTGGGGGTCCGCTGCCGTGGGCGAGATGCGGCTGCCGGAGACCTGGTGGGCATCGGTCTGGTGGCAGGTGGAACAGCTGAAGTTGCCCCCGTCGGCACTCATGTGCACATCCAGCTGGCGGGAGGGCTGATTCAGGGAGGAATCCAGGTCCCCGTGCTTCACCCCGTCACCGCCGCCGCCGTTGTAGTGGCAGGCACCACAGTTGTCCTTGCGGGTGGGCCCCACATGGGTCGCCGCCTGAGTCAGGTCCTCGGGCTCCAGGAAAATGCCGGAGCCGGGCGGGTACTCGGTGCGCACATAGGCCGGGTGGCCGGCCAGGCCGCTGGGCTTGCTGTACTTGCCCTGGTTGTGACAGACCAGGCAATCCACGTTTTCCTCGTTGGCGAAATCAAACCTGTCGTTCTCCCAGCCGTAGCCGATATGGCAGCTGTTGCAATAGGCTTCGTTGGATCTGTCGCCGATGCAAAAGCCGTTCAGCATGGTTTTCTTGCCCAGCTTCTGGCCTGTGTCGGGGTTGGTATATTCCCAGGTCCAGTGGCGGGTCTGCATGACCTGCCGGGCGGCTTCCGTGTGGCAGGTCAGGCAGGCCCGGGTGACTTCCTGGCCGGACTTGAAGTCCTGCTGTAGTTCCTTGAACTTGCCATGGTCGGCGGTGCTCGTCTTGCCGGCCTTCGGGGGCGCGTTACCCGAAGTGGCAAAGGCGCTGGCGTTTCCGGTGAGGGAAAGGGCCAGCGCCAAAGGGAGGAAGAGGGAGGAAAATCCGCATTTCATGGCGATACTCCCGGGTGGTGCAGGGTATGTGGCATGGTGACTCTCCTTGGGTGTCAGAAAATCAGTGGAGCAGCTTCCACCAAGCCAGGGCCAGCAGGGGCCAGGCCGTGAAGGGGTGGGTGATCCACTGCCCTGGGCTGCCGGGTTTGAACTGGAAACCGACTCCGCGCACCAGGCAGAGGGCGATGGCGGTAAGGAGCAAGAGCAGTTCCGAATGGCGCAGTTCAGCCATGTTCTCGGCCACAAGGCGCGGGTCCAGGACCAGGAGCAGGGCCGAGGCAAGCCCCAGGAAGAGCGACAGGTTTTGCCCCCAGGGCGCCCGGGGGCCGGGCTTTCGGGGCAGGTCCGGAAGATGCGCGCCCACCTCAGTCGCTTTCATTTTCCCGGGCGTCGTAATAGATGGCGTTTACCACGGCAAGGAGCAGGGCGAGGCCCAGGCCGAGGATCCAGGTGAAGTACCACATGGAGGGTTTCCTTTCTCTGTCAGGGTTCAGTGTCAGGGTTCAGTGTCGGGGTTCAGTGTCTGTGCTGGCGGCCGTGCTGGTGCTGATGTCCACTTCCGCCCCCGTGGCCACACTGGCAATGGCCGGCGCTTTCCGGGATGGGGGCGGCTTCTTCTGCTGCTTCATGATCGTCACCGCAGCCGCTATGGTCGTTGCAGGGCAGCGAGGGCACCCCGGCCAGGTACAGGCGTACGGCCATTTCCGGTGAGCTTTCCTGGGTCAGGTACACCTGGATGCCCCGGGCCGAGAGGCGCTGGTACAGGTCCTGGCCCATGCCGGCGCTGATCAGGACCTTGATCGGGGCCAGGGGGTGTTCCGGTCCCAGGGGCCCGGCATGAAGGACTTCCTCCGGCAGCAGCTCCACGGTGCCCACCATGGGCCCGCCCCCGTCCCCGAACAGGAAGAAGCGGCGGCAGCGGCCGGCATGGGGGGTGACGGTGCGGGCGTTCTGGCAGGTGACGGCGATCAGGCGCATGGGGTTTACCTCCTCAGGTCTCATGGGGTTCAGGCAGTGCTGTCGTCTGCACCGATCAGCAGCCGGCCTTCGGCCAGGTACTGGTGCGGCGGCACTTCCAGGTTGGTGGGGGCGGGCTTGTTCTTGAATACCCGGCCGGCCAGGTCGAAGGTGGAGCCGTGGCAGGGGCAGAGAAAGCCACCTTTCCAGTCGGCCCCCAGGCCCGGGGCTCCGGCCTCGAAGGCTTTGGAGGGGGAGCAGCCCAGGTGGGTGCAGATGCCGATGAGGACCAGCATTTCCGGGCGGATGGAGCGCTGCGCATTGCGGGCGTATTCCGGCTGTTGCTGCCGTTCCGAGGCCGGGTCCACCAGGTCAGCTTCCACCTCTTTCAGGGTGGCCAGCATTGCCGGGGTCCGGTGCAGGATCCACACGGGCTTGCCGCGCCACTCGACAGTGAGCATCTCGCCCGGGGCCAGGCGGGAGACATCCACTTCCACCGGGGCGCCGGCGGCCTTGGCCCGCTCCGAGGGCAGGAGGCTGGCGGCAAAGGGGATCAGGGTGATGGCCCCGGCCACGCCGCTGGCGGCAGCGGTGGCCAGGATCAACTGGCGCCGGGTCGGGTTCATGGGTTCATGGCAAGTTTCATGGCAAGTACAGGCGTGGCTCATGGCGATACTCCTTGATGCGGTCAGTAGGCCTTCTTGTCGTTGGCCCGGATGAAGTCCAGGGTCACCTTGCCGGCCATGACCTTGTAGGCCCAGCTGGTGTAGAAGATGATCAGGGGCATGAAGATCACCGTGGCACCGAACATCAGGCCCAGGGTGAAATGGGAGGACACCGCATCCCAGGCAGTGAGGCCCGAGGCGGGGTCGCTCGAAGAGGGCATGATGAAGGGAAACATGGCCACCCCGGCGGTGCCGATGATGCCGGTCATGGCAAGCGAGGAGGCGATGAAGGCCAGGCCGGGGCGGCGCACCCAGGCCATCAGTCCGCCCATGATGAGGCCGGCGATACCCAGGGCGGGCACGCTCCAGAGCAGGGGCATGTTCTTGAAGTTGTGCAGCCAGCCGCCGGCTACCACGGCCACGGTTTTGTCGAGCGGGTTGGGCAGGGCGGCCGCGTCGGCGCCGCCGGTGATCACATGGCCAGGCAGGGCCTGGACCCAGAAACCGGCACCCACGAAGCAGATCAGGGCGATGATGCCGCAGGCCAGGGCGCCCAGACGGGCGCGCTCGAAGATTGCGCCTTCGCTCCTGAGCATCAGGTAATGGGCCCCGTGGGCGGTGATCATGGCGCTGCTGACCACGCCGCAGAGTAGAGCGAAGGGGTTGAGCAGGGCCCAGAAGCTGCCCGTGTAGAAGGGACGCAGGGTTTCGTCGAAATGGAAAGGCACTCCCTGGAGCAGGTTGCCGAAGGCCACGCCGAAGATCAGCGGCGGCACGAAGCCACCCACGAACAGGCCCCAGTCCCAGGTGCTGCGCCAGGTGGGGTTATTCACCTTGGAGCGGTAGTCGAAACCCACGGGCCGGAAGAAGAGGGCCCAGAGCACCGCCAGCATGGCCCAGTAAAAGCCGGAGAAGGCGGTGGCATAGACGAGCGGCCAGGCGGCGAAGATGGCGCCGCCGCCGGTGATGAACCAGACCTGGTTGCCATCCCAGTGCGGGCCCACGGTATTGATGGCAACCCGGCGTTCTTCGTCGGTCTTGCCCACGAAGGGCAGCAGGGTGCCGACGCCCATGTCGTGGCCGTCCATGATGGCAAATCCCACCAGGAGCAGCCCCACCAGCAGCCACCAGATGAATTTCAGGGTCAGGTAGTCGATCATTGCGCTGTTCTCCTTTTTCTCTCAGAGGTCCGACGGATGGCGGGTGGCAGGGCTGCCGGGAGGAACGGTGCTGGCCTGGCCGGCGAAGGAAAGATCCCCGTAGCGGCCGGTGCCAAGGCTGGCGGGCCCCAGGCGGGCGAACTTGATCATCAGGTACATCTCGACGATCAGGAGCAGGGTGTAAAAGCCCACGAAGCCGGCCAGGGAGCCGTAGAGGCTGGCGGGGGTGAGGCTGGAGACGGACAGGTGGGTGGGCAGCACCCCATAGACGGTCCAGGGCTGGCGGCCGTACTCAGCCACGAACCAGCCCAGCTCGCAGGCGATCCAGGGCATGGGGATGAACCACACCGCCCAGCGCAGCAACCAGGTCTTTTCGGTGAACTTGTCCTTGAGGCTGTAGTAGAGCGCCAAGGCGAACAGGGCGAAAAAGGCGAAGCCGAGGCCCACCATCAGGCGGAAGGCCCAGAACATCGGGGCCACCTTGGGGATGGTGTCGGCGGCGGCCCGGGCGATCAGCTCCGGTGTCACCTGGTTCATGTCGCTTACGTACTTCTTCAACAGCAGGCCAAAGCCCAGGTCGGCCTTGTGGGCTTCGAACACGGGCAGGGCGGCTTCCTTGGCGGCGGGTTCGGCGGCCTTGCTGCGTAGAATCTCCAGGGCTTTGACGGCTTCCACACCGGAGGCGATGCGTTGCCGGTTTTCGGCTTCGATTTCCTTGATGCCGGGAATTTCCTTATCCAGGGAGCGGGTGCCGATGATGCCCATGGCCCAGGGAATTTCCACCGCATATTGATTGCTCCGGGTGGCATCGTCGGGCAGGGCGAACAGGGTGAAGGGGGCGGGCGCCGGGTGGGTTTCCCACATGCCTTCCATGGCGGCGAGTTTGGTCTGCTGGGATTCGGTCACGGTGTAGCCGGATTCGTCCCCGAGCACGATCACCGAACAGGCGGAGGCAAAGCCGAAGGCGGCGGCGATACGAAAGGAACGCTTGGCAAAGTCCAGGTCCCGGCCCTTGAGAAGGTACCAGGAGGAGATCGCCAGCACGAACACGGAAGCGGTCACGTAGCCGGCCGACACGGTATGCACGAACTTGGCCTGGGCGGTGGGGTTGAACACCACGGCCCAGAAGTCGGTGAGTTCCATGCGCATGGTCACGTAGCTGAACTCGGAGCCCACCGGGTCCTGCATCCAGCCGTTGGCGATCAGGATCCATAGGGCCGAGAGGTTGGAGCCGAAGGCCATCAGGAAGGTCACCAGCAGGTGCTTTTGTTTCGAGAGCCGGTCCCAGCCGAAGAAGAACAGCCCGATGAAGGTGGATTCCAGGAAGAAGGCCATCAGGCCCTCGATGGCGAGCGGCGCGCCGAAGATGTCGCCCATGTAGTGGGAGTAGTAAGCCCAGTTGGTGCCGAACTGGAACTCCAGGGTGATGCCGGTGGTGACGCCCAGGGCGAAATTGATGCCGAACAGCTTGCCCCAGAACTGGGTCATGTCCTTGTACACCTGGCGACCGGTGAGCACATAGCAGCTCTCCATGATGACCAGGATGAAAGCCAGTCCCAGGGTGAGGGGTACGAACAGGAAGTGATACATGGCCGTCACGGCGAATTGCAGCCGCGAGAGGTCCACCAGTTCATCGGTGAGCATGGGAAGAGGCTCCTTCTTTCGGATGAGACGGTTGGTCTTGGGGTGGGGAGGAAGCAGAAACCCTGTCGAGCAGGCCTTGGGCGATGGCGTCGATTCCCACGGGGGGACGGGATTGATCGGCGAAGAAGACGAACCAGATCAGGCCCAAAAGCGCCAGCTTGAGTACGATCACCCCGGCCAGTTCGAGCGCCAAAGATGGTTTGGGGAGAGGTGGGAAGAGCTTCATCTCGGTCGGTTCAGGGTCTCTGCTTCCGGGAAACCTGTTACAAAAGCCATGCCAGCCCCGGGATTTATGTCTAACTACATGATTTACATTGGTTTAATGTGACTCACTCAAATTGCATCAGCGTTTTCTGATGTTCATTTTTGCCAAATATGGCAAGATTGCCTGCCACATCTGGCAAGGAGATCCCCGTGCACCCCTATTCCCTCTCCGAACTGGTCTCCTTTCTGGACGGCCTGCCCGAGCCCCGCATCGTCATGGATGCCCGCTACCGCATCATTGCCGCCAATCCGGCCTATGTGCGGGAGTTTGGCGCCAGCCAGGTCATCCTGGGGCGCACCTGCTACGACGTCTCCCACCATTTCCAGGTGCCCTGCGACCAGGCCGGCGAGTCCTGTCCCTTGAGCCGTTGCCAGGAAAGCGACGCGCCCCAGCGGGTCCTGCACCTGCACCACACCCCCCGGGGCGAAGAGCATGTGGACGTGGAACTCACCCCCATCCGGGACGAAACCGGGCGGGTCCGCCATTTCGTGGAAACCATGCGGGTGGTGCGCCAGGCCAGCAGCAAAGCCGCGGCCCGGGGTCTGGTGGGGCGTTCCCCCGCCTTCGTGCGGATGCTGGAGCGGATGTTGCGGGTGGCGGATTCCAGCGCCTCGGTGCTGCTCCTGGGAGAAACCGGCACCGGCAAGGAACTGGTCGCCCGGGCCATTCATGAGGCCAGCGACCGTTGCGACGGGCCGTTCGTGGCCGTGGACTGCGCCGGCCTCACCGAAAACCTGTTCGAAAGCGAGCTGTTCGGCTACGAAAAAGGGGCTTTCACCGGTGCCACCCACCGCAAGCTGGGCCTGGTCGAGGCGGCAGCGGGAGGCACCTTGTTTCTCGATGAAATCGGCGAACTACCTCTTTCCCTGCAGGTCAAGCTGCTGCGCCTTCTGGAAACCGGCACCTACCGGCGGGTGGGTGGGCTCGATAGTCTGGCCGCCGATTTCCGCCTGGTGGCGGCTACCCACCGCAACCTGGCCGCCATGGTGGAAGCGGAGACTTTCCGCCGGGACCTGTATTTCCGCATCAACACGTTTCCCATCCACACCCCGGCCCTGCACGAACGGACCGAAGACATTCCCCTGCTGGCCGCCTCGCTCCTGGAACGGGTGGACCGGCGCCCGGGCCGGCGGCTCACCGCGGCGGCCCTGGAGTGGCTGGTGGCGCGACGCTACTCGGGCAACATCCGGGAACTGCGCAACCTGATCGAGCGGGCCACCTTGATGGCCGACGGGGATGAAATCGACCTGGGGGATTTCCTGGATGACGAAACATCCTGCAGCGGCCCTTTTTGCAGCGGCCCTTTCGCGCCCTGCCCGGAACCTCCGGACTTTCACCTGGAAACCCCCGTGGACCTCTTTACCCTGGAACAGCGTTACCTGGCCTGGCTGCTGCCCCGCTGTAATGGAGAAGTGGCTCGGGCGGCGGCGGTGCTGGGGGTCAGCCCGCGGACCCTGTACCGGAAGCTGCAGGGGGAGGGCTCGAAGGCGGCATCGAGCCACCCTTGATCCGCTTCGGTGGCTTCTTGCTGCTGGCGGTTGTCTGCCGGTTGTCTGCCGGTTGTCTGCCGACACCTGCCCGCAACAGCAAGGTGTTCCCCGATGGCACGGCAACGAGCCAGCCACCCTTTCTCGCCGTCTTGCACACCAGTTGGCGGCGGAACTCGAACCTGCCTTTGATCCCTTCTATCTTGCGGGCGGTGCCAGGCGCCGCAACTGCAGGGCCAGCCCCAGCACGCCCAGGACGCAGGCGCCCAGCACCAGGGCGACTCCCGGCCACTGGCCCCAGCTCCAGGCCAGCCCGGCGAGGCTGCCGGGGATGCTGGCGCCCAGGTAGTAGCCGGTCAGATACAAGGCCGCGGCGAGGGCGCGCCGCTCCCGGGCCCGCTCGCCCACCCAGCCGCTGGCCGTGGTGTGGGCCCCGAAAAAGCCGAAGGTAAAGAGGGCCACCCCCAGGATCACCAGGGCCAGCTGGCTTGCCAGGGTGGTGGCAAGGCCGGTGCCCATCACCATCACCATCAGCCACAGCACGTTTTGCCGCCCCACCCGGTCCACCAGCCGCCCCGACCAGGCCGAGGCCCAGGTGCCCATGACATAGAGCAGGAAGATCGCCCCCACCGCCGTCTGGCTCAGGTTGAAGGGCGGCGCATGCAGGCGAAAGCCGAGGTAGTTGTAAAGCCCGACGAAGGCCCCCATGAGCAGAAAGGCGGCCAGAATCAGCCGGGAGAGGCCCGGGTCGCGCAGAATCTGGCCGAGGTCGGCGAGCAGGGCGGCGGGTTTCAGGGAGCGGCGGTGGAAATGGCGGGAGGCGGGCACGCTCTTCCAGAACAGCAGGGCGGCGAGGGCGCCCATGGCCCCGAGCACCAAAAAGGCGGTCTGCCAGTTGCTCCATTCGGCCACCAGGGCGGCGATGAAGCGGCCGCTCATGCCGCCCAGGGCATTGCCGGCAATGTAGAGGCCCATGGCCCGGCCCTGGGCCCGGGGTGCGACTTCTTCTCCCAGCCAGGCCATGGCGGTAGCGGGCAGGCCGGCAATGAATACGCCTTGCAGGGCGCGCAGGGCCAGCAACTGGCCGAAGTCGCCGGCGAGCGGCAAGAGCAACGAGAAGAGGGCGGAACCCAAGAGGGAAAGCTTCATCAGGAGGGCCCGGCCATAGCGGTCCGACAGGAGGCTCATGGGAATCAGTAGCAAGGCCATGGCCGCCGTGCCCGCCGACACGGAAAGGCTGGCGCTGGCGGGGCTCACGGCGAATTCCCGGGTGAGCAGGGGCAACAGCGGCTGGGGACCGTAGAGCAGGGCGAAGGTGGCAAACCCCCCGATGCACATCGCCAGAGTGGCGCGGCGGTAAGCGGGGGTGCCGGCTTCGAGATAGTCGGAAGCGGGGGCAGCAGGAGAGGGTGACATGGGGCAGGGGCCAGACTTGAAATGAACCTCGAAACCGCCTCGCAAAGGCGCGAAGGCAGCCGGATTCTGCATGGATTGTGCACGGATTGTGCACGGATTTGCAGTGCAGCGGGAGAGCCTGCCAGGCTGGCGGGTAGATGGCAGGCTGGCGGTGTGGCCTGCCGCGGTGGCCTGGAGGTGCCGGCCCAGGCGGGCGGGCTGCTGCGCCGCGCTCCTGTAGAATGACGGTGGCCCGGGTTTACGGGCATCTACTGAAAAAATAAAGGAAATTTCCCGATGAGATGGTTGATGCGAAGCTTTTTCAAGACCCTGCGGGTCGTCATGGGTCCCTTTTTGCTGCTGGGCGAGAAAATCAGCGCTCCCAAGGGTTTGCTGCGTAGTCCCGAGGCCCAGGCGGCGGTGGATGCCGCCTGCCGGAAGCTGGCCCTGTACCAGTTCAAGACCTGCCCCTTCTGCATCAAGGTGCGCCAGGAAATGCGCCGGCTTTCGCTGGGCATCGAACTGCGCGATGCCCAGTTTGATGCTGCCAACCGGGCCGAGCTGGAGCAAGGCGGCGGCAAGGTGAGGGTGCCCTGCCTGAAGATCACCAGGCCCGATGGCCAGGTTGAGTGGCTCTACGAGTCCGACCGCATCAACGCCTGGCTGCGGGAGCGGTTTTCCGGCTGATCCGTGGCATGGGAATCAGCCGTTCAGGCCTGTTCATCGGGTCGAGGCCGGTGAGCACTTGCGCAAACCGCGCATTCGGGCGGCGTTCCATGGGATGGGCCTGCCGCCCCTGAGCCGCCCGTCGAACGGGGGCCCAGGGCGTAGGCCAGCATGGCCAGGAGGCTCAGGCACCAGACGATGAGGGCGCCGGCGGGCAGGTCCGTGGCGAGGGAAAGCAGCAGGCCGCTGGCGTAGCCGCCCAGGCCCACCAGATAGGCCAGGGCCAGCCGCCGTGCAGGCGGGGCGCGGCGCACTCCCAGGGCCGGCACGATGAGGCTGGCGAATACCAGATACACCCCCACCAGTTGTACCGAGAGGGTGACGGCCAGGGCGAAGGCCAGGTAGAAGGCGGCGCCGCTTTCTCGCCGGGCGCTTTGCCGGCGCCAGGCGAAAAAGCCGAGGATCAGGGCCGTGATCAGCGCGGGCAGGGCCAGTTGCGGGTAGCCGACCCAGAGGATCTGCCCGGCTAGCAGGTCGCGCAGGTGTTCGCCTCCGTGCGGGTTGTTGGCGAGCAGCAGCAGCCCGCCGCTGGCGGCGAGGACGAAGACCACGCCGATCTGGGCTTCCTGGACTTCCGGCCAGCGTTTTTCCGTCCAGGTCAGGAGCAGGGCGCCCAGCAGGGCGGCGCTGCCTGCCGCCAGCTGGATCTGCCAGTCCTGCTGCAGATCCAGGAGCCCGGCGGTGATGACGCCCAGGGCGGCGATCTGGGCGATGGCCAGGTCGATGAAGACGATGCCTCGGCGCAGCACTTGCTGGCCCAGGGGGACGTGGGTGGCGAGCACCAGCATCCCCGCCAGCAGGGCGGGGAGGACGATGCCTAGTTCAATCAGGATGGCGTTCATGGGTTTTCAATCCTATGGTTTGCTGTCCTCTGGTTATCAGTCATCTGGTTTTCAGTCATCTGGTTATCAGTCATCTGGTTTTCAGTCATTTGGCGGCGTCCAGGAGCAGGTCCAGGGTTTCGTCGAAGAGGCTGAACAGGTCCCGGGCTCGCTCGCTGCCGCCGACGGTAAAGGGCAGCACCACGGCGCGGGGGCCGGTGTGTTCGGCCAGCCACTGGGAGGCCCGGCCATCCTGGTAGGCGGCGCGCAGCACCAGGCGTGCCGGCTGGGCCTGGAGCTGGCGGGTGAGGTGGGCCAGATGGGCGGCGCTGGGCTCCACGCCGGGCTTGGGTTCCAGGGTGGCGACGGAGTTCATGCCCAGCCAGTGGAGCAGGTAGCTCATGTTGCGGTGGTGCTCCACGACGGCCAGGCCCCGCAGGGGAGCGCCCCGGGTTTCCCAGCGCTCCAGGGCGGCTTGCCAGCGGCGGGCGAAATCCTCGTGCCGGGCCCGGTAGTGGGCGGCCTGGGCCGGGTCCAGCTCGATCAGGCGCCGGGTCAGCGCTTCGGCTACCCGGGCGATGTTGCGCGGGTCGAGCTGGATGTGGGGGTTGCCGGCGCTGTGCACGTCGCCCTGGCTGCGATCCACCTGAGCGTGCACTTCGAGCCGGGGCACCTGTAGCCCGGCTTCCAGGTAGCCGGGTTGTCCGGGCATCACCCGGCTGTTGCCGGATTGCTGGAGCAGGATCGGCAGCCAGCCGGTTTCCAGTTCCAGCCCGGTGCAGATCAGCAGATCCGCATTGCGCACCCGGGCGATCAGGCTGGGGCGGGCTTCGATGCGGTGGGGGTCCTGCCGGGCGGTCGTGGCGCTGCTGGCCTGGAGGCGGTCGCCGCCGATTTCGCTGGCCAGGGCCGCCCATTCCGGTTCGCAGGCCACTACCTGCAGGGTGGCCCAGGCGGGCAGGGGCAGCAGCGCCGCCAGGGCGAGGATCAAGACGATGGTTTTCATGGGGTGGCTCCTAGAATTTGTGGGCGCCGTGGGCACCCAGACTCATGATGTATTGCAGGGTGATCTGGTTGTCCGTCAGCCCCCGCATGGATTTGTCCTGGGCGTATTGCAGCCGCATCCGGGAGAATTCGCTCCAGCTGTAATCCACCATGGCGGTGGCCCGGCGGGGGCGGTAGTGGTCGATGGTCAGGGTCGCGTTGTTGGCGCCCAGGTCCTGGTTGCCGCTATCTAGCCGCTCGTAGCGCAGGCCGGCCCGCCAGTTGGGGGTGAACTGGTAAACGCCCTGGACGTAGGCGCCGGACTGGCGGGTGTGGTAGTCGCCGGTCATGTCGCCGGCGCAGAGGTTGCCGATGCCTTCTTCGTCCCTGCAGCTCAGATCGCCCTGTTCGCGGCGCAGGAAGTATTCGCTCTGGAAGGTGAAGTTGCGGTATTTGGGGTTGCCGTCCGGCGCCCACTTCCAGACAAAATCGGCAATCCAGGTGGTGGATTTGCCGGTGAAGGCGCCTTGGGCTTCCATGCCGTTGAGGTCTTCGAAATGGCTTTCCCGTTCCCTGGCCCGGGTGCGCAGGTAGGAGAGCCCGGCTCGCCAGCTATGGGAATCGCCCAGGTCGTCGCCGACATGGGCAAACAGGGCATGGCTGCCGCCGTCGTTACTGTTGCGGTCGCTGCCGGGAAAGTTGGCGCCCCGGCCTATTTCCGCGCCGAATTCCAGGAAGACCGGCGTCGGGGCCAGCCATTTCACCTGCAGGCCGTCCTGGGCGTAGCTGCCGTGTTCGCCGAAGAGGGCCTGATACATCAGCGGCGCATCGGCAAAATCCCAGGCGTGGGGGTGCTTCTCGTTCAGGTAGCCGATGCCGGAAAGGTAGCGGCCTGCCTTCAAGCCCAGCCCATGGTCGAGGCCCAGGGATTGGAACCAGGCTTCTTCCACCTCGGTTTCCCCATCCAGCACGGCGAAAATGGCCTGGCCCCGCCAGTAGGGGTCGATGTTGGCAGCCAGGCTCAGTTCCGTGTGATCTACGGAAAAACCGCGCCGGGAAAAGCCTTCCACCCCATTTGTCGCGTGGTCGTGGCTGGCGGAGGCAAAGCCGCTGATCCGGCGTTCCGCCACATCTTTCATGTTTTTGTAGCGGCCCTGCAGGGTCAGGGAAATTTCGGGGTTGAAGCCGTTGGCAGGTGCCGGCCCGGCGTGGAGCATGGCCGGGTTGCTGGCGGCGGCGTAGGTCGAGGCGCTGCCGGTATCCGCTGGGAGGGGGGCGGGCGCGGCGGCCTTGGTTTCCGCCTGGGCCAGGCGCGCTTCCAGGGCGGCGATACGTTGTTCGTAGCTGTGCTTGAGGGTTTCGATCTGGTCGCGGATGGCGGCCAGATCGGCATCGTTGGCGGCCTGAGCGCTGGCGGAAAGGGTGGCCAGCAGCATGGGGGCCACGGCTCGGGTGAGTCGGGTCATGAATGAACTCCTGAAACGCAAAAAATGACCACCGGCCGTCAGCAGGCTCACGGTCGGTGGGACAAGGGCGTGAATTTCAGGCGAGAGGCGGGCCGCGCTGGACGGGGGCGGGAAGGGGCAGGCAGGGCGCAGGGCAGGACCCGGAGGCCGCCGTCAGGATGACCGCGGGTGCCGGCAGGACCAGCAACGGCACCGAGGGCAGGGCTGTGCCCAGGTCATGGGCCGAGAGGCAGACCAGACAGGTGTGCTGGGCCGGGCCGGCCTGCGGCTCCAGCAGATGCTCGACCTGGTGGGCAGCGGCCAGAAGCTGGCTGCCACAAAGGAGGAGAGCGAGGAGGAGATGGCGGAAGGCAGACACGGCGCCGGAGTCTACTACAGTCACAGTCACAGTCACAGTCACAGTCACAGTCACAGTCACAGTCACAGTCACAGTCACAGTCACAGCCCCACAGCCCCACAGCCACAGCCACAGCCGTCGTTGCTGCAGGCAGGAATTGGCAGCATCTTGGCGGTATCGCTGAAGCACAGGTTACCGTCGGCTGTTCAAAAGCTTGCCCCGTGCGTCTCCTGAGCAGTTCGAGTTGCCGCCCAGGGCGCGGGTCATTCCAGTGGATCAAACGCCGGGTGAGCCGGCGGTGTTGAGTCTGGAGGATGCCGGGCGTTTGCGCGAAAAGCGTGCCAGGAAAGCGGCCCTGCACCGCCGGGAGCGAGACGGGCGCGACTGAGTTCGTGCCGGATTCGTGCCGGAGTTCGTGCCTATCCTGCCGGCAGTTGCAGGCCGGTGGCGGCGGCGGCAGGGCCGCCGGGCAGGCCATGCGGAATCACCCCCAGCCGCGGCGCCAGGATCAGTTCGGTGAGAGTTTGCAGATTGTCGTCAAACCGGCTCATGGCCGGGTCGATGCAGTTGGCGATCCAGCCGGCGAGAACGAGGCCGCGGGCGGCGATGGCTTCCACCGTGAGGAGGGCGTGGTTGAGGCAGCCCAGGCGCAGGCCGACCACGAGGATCAGGGGTAGCCCCAGGGCCACGGCCAGGTCGGCGCTGTCGCCATCCGGCCCCAGGGGAATGCGAAAACCGCCTGCTCCTTCCACCAGCACCAGGCCATCGGGCCCCGCCCGTTGCCGGGCTGCGGCGAGGGCGGCAAGGATGGGGGGAAAACGGATGTCCACCCCGGCTTCGCGGGCGGCGATGTGCGGGGCAATCGGGGCGGTAAAGCGGTAAGGGTTCAGGGTGCGCTCGGGGAGGGCGATGCTATTGGCGGCACGCAGGGCTTGCACGTCCTCGTTTTCCCCGTCCGCGCCGGTGCCGGCGGCCACGGCTTTCAGGCCCAGGGCGGTGCGGCCTAGCTGCCGGGCCCGGTGCAGGAGGGTAACGCTGGCGTAGGTCTTGCCGACTTCGGTGTCGGTGCCGGTGACAAAGCAGGCAGAGCTCATTTCTTGGCGTAGCAGAGTATGACCTGATAGGTGAGCGGCAGGCCCCGGGGCGTCCGGCGGGCCTCGTAGGCGGCTTCCAGTTTCTGCCAGGTGCCGCGCCCCATCAGGCCGGGGCGGCGTTGTGGACCGATCTGGCTGGCACCGACGAATTTGATGGCCTGAAGCAGGTTCTTCAGGTCCTTGTAGTGGGCCACGCAGGGTTCAATGCGGACCCGTATTTCCTGAAAACCGGCCAGGGCCAGGGCTTCTTCCAGCACCTGGGGCGGCCGGAAGGGAATGGTGTGGCGATAGTGGTCGACCTCGGCAAAGGTTTCATCCAGTTCAATGAAGGTGCCGGGGGCCAGGCTGGAGAGGGCGAGCATGCCGTCCGGCCGGAGCACGCGCCGGGCTTCCCGGGCCAGGGCAACCGGGTCGCACCATTGGGCGGTGAGGTTGGACCAGTAGAGGGCCGCCACCTCGCTGCGCAGGGGAATGTGCTCTACATCGCCGGCCACACCGAATTGCAGCTGCTTCACCTGGGCCAGCATGGCCGGGGAAAAATCCAGGGCAATGCAGCGCGCGGCGGGAAAGCGCAGGCCCAGCATTTCCAGGGCAAAGCCGGTGCCGCAGCCGGCATCGAGAATCACGGCGGGAATCAGCATCGGCGGCAGGCCGCCGATCAGCCGGGCGCAGACCCAGCGCTGGACCTTGGCGGCACTGTCGTAGGTGCTGGCCGCCCGTTCAAAGGATTGGCGTACCTGTTTCTTGGGGGGCAAGGTCATGGTCGTGGGAGTTGCTCCAGGAAGAGGGCGGGATCAGGGGAAAAGGGCGCGTGGGCCTTGCCGGGCAGGAGCTGCAACCGGGCAGCCGGCAGCTGTTCTTGCAGCCAGCGGGCGGCGGCGAGCGGCATCAGGGGGTCGGTTTCGCCGTGGATCAGGGTGACCGGACAGGTGATGTGGGGCACGGCCTCGCGCAGGTCCGCCTCGCCTAGCCAGACAAGGCCCGCCTCCAAGAGTTCCTGGGCGGGAGGGCTTGCCTGCTGGCCGAGCCGGCGGGCCGCGGCGCGGGCCTCGTGATCGCCTTGGCAAAAAAGGGCGATGAAACGGGGCAGGGCCCCGGCCCCCGCCTTGGCGACGCGAGCGGCGAAATCCTGCAGGGCTGCCGGGCTGAGGCCATGGGGCCAGGCAGGACGCTGGACGAAGCTCGGGGTGGCGGCCACCAGGGTGAGGCTTATGATCCGCTCCGGCGCCCGCGCGGCAGCGGCCAGGGCAAGGAGGGCGCCCAGGGACCAGCCGCCCAGGTGGCAAGAAGGCGGCAGGCAGGCGCAGAGGGCCTCTACGGCGCTATCGAAATGGGCGGGCGGGTTTTCCTGTGGGTTTCCCTGAAGGTTTCCCTGCGGGTTTCTCTTTATACCGGGCAGGTCCAGGAGCTGCCAGCCGCTTCCTTCCAGCACCGTGGCCAGGGGGCCGCAGCCTAAGCCCCAGCCGGGTAGGAAGAGCGCCGGGGGGGCCAGCGTGCCGGCCGGGCTCATGCCAATCCCCTCAGGGCCTCTGCCAGCCGGTCCACGTCTTCAGGGCGGTGCGCGGCGCTCAGGGAAATGCGCAGCCGGGCGCGACCGGCGGGCACCGTGGGCGGGCGGATCGCCACCACCCAGAGGCCCTGTTCCCAGAGCGCTTGCGAGAGGGCCAGGGCGGCCTCATTGTCCCCGACGAGCAAGGGCTGGATGGCGGTTGCGGAAGGCAGGAGCTGCCAGGGCAGGCCGGAAAGCGCTTCTTGCAACTGCCGGATCAGGGCCTGCAGATGGGCGCGCCGGTCGTCGCCGGCGGCGATCAGTTCCAGGCTCTTCATCAGGGCCGTGGCCACGGCCGGGGGCTGGGCGGTGGTGAAGATGTAGCTTCTCGCCTTTTGCAGCAGATAGTCGATGGCGATTTCGGAGCCGGCCACGAAGGCGCCGCCCACCCCGGCCGCCTTGCCCAGGGTGCCCATCAGGATCACGCGGGGATGGGCCGGCAGGCGGCAATGGGCGAGGCTGCCTTCTCCGTGCGGGCCGAGTACGCCAAAGCCGTGGGCGTCGTCGACCACCAGCCAGGCATCGAAGCGTTCGGCGAGTTCGAAGAGTTCCGGCAAGGGGGCAAGATCCCCGTCCATGCTGAACACGGCGTCGCTGACGATGACCTTGGTGCGGGCGTCGCTGGCCGCCAAGAGCCGCGCGAGCGCCGCCATGTCGTTGTGGGGATAACGGTGGTGCCGGGCGCGGGAGAGCCGTGCCGCGTCGATCAAGGAGGCGTGGTTGAGCTTGTCGGCAAAGATGGCGTCGTCGCGGCCGGGGGCCAGGGTGGGGGTGACGGCGAGGTTGGCGAGATAGCCGGTGGAGAAGGTCAGCGCCCGGGGAAAGCCGGTGAATTCGGCAAGACGCTGCTCCAGGGCCGCATGGGGAGCCAGATGGCCGCTCACCAGGTGGGAAGCGCCGCTCCCCGCGCCCCAGCGCAAGGCTCCCTCGGCCATGGCCTCGGCAAGGGCGGGATGGGCGGCGAGACCGAGGTAGTCGTTGCTGGCAAAGGCGAGCATCTTGCGGCCTTCGACCTCTGCCTGCGGGCCGCAGGGGGATTGCAGCAGGCGCCGGCGGCGGGCCAGGCCCTGACAGGCCAGATCGGCGAGTTC
>NZ_JBASOH010000053.1:0-21353 GCF_049658005.1 Azovibrio sp.
TCTCGCCTTCGGCCTTGGGCTGGATCAGCGTATCCATCGAAATCGACTGGCCCTCGTTGTAGACCATGCCGTCCAGCAGGTAGCCAAAATCCGGCTGATGCACCCCGAGCAGATTCATCACCGCAGCGCTGGTGACGCCGATCTTCTTGCCAATGACCTTCTCACCCTTCTCCAGGCGGCGGGCAAGCATGCGCTGCTGAATGTGGTAAGCATCCTCGATGCTGATGTCGAAGCCGCGCGAGGTCAGCGGGCTGACCGTCTTGCCGGAACACAGGGCGGCGTACAGCTCGTCGCCCAGTTGGGTGATTTGTGCCTGTTCCATCTTGTTTTCCTGAAATCAGCCGGCCAGGAAATGGCCGACGAGCTGGTTGAAATCGGCGCTGTATTCAATCTGCACCCAGTGGCCGCAGCGACCGAAGACATGCAGTTGCGAGTCGTCGATCCAGCAGTTCAGCGTTTGTGAATTGCTAAGCGGAATGATTTGGTCGTCGCGGCCGTGAATGATCAGCGTCTTGTGACGGATCGCCCGGATGTCGGCTTCGGCACTGGCCATGGCGTCGACCCAGCGCTGCCGCGGGGCCGGGAACATGGCGGAGAAGGATTCCTGAAAGCCGGGGCGGATGCTCGCGTAGTAGCGCAACTCAGCCAACTCGTCGGTAACCAAGCTGCGGTCGTAGGCAAAAAGGTCGAGCAGACGACGCATCGCCTCGATCGATGGCTCGTAGCCCCAGGCGGCATCGAGCCCGGGGGTCAGCGTGAAGGGCACGCCGACACTCCCCATCAACACCATCCGGCGGACTCGCTGCGGATGGCGGATGGCCAGCGCCAGGGCGATGGCACCACCAAACGAATTGCCGACGAGGTCGGCCTGCTCGATGCCAAGCGCGTCAAGCACACCGATGGCATGCGCCACCCAGCCGTCAATGCCATAGGTGATGCCATCCGGCCGCTCGGTATAGCCGAAGCCCACCATGTCCGGCGCAATCACGCGCCGCGAACGGGACAGTTCGGGTAGCACCAGCCGCCAGTTGGCCCAGGCGGTGACGCCGGGACCGGAACCGTGGATCAACAGCACAGGCACCCCACTGCCGACATCATGGACGTTGGTGGCGATACCGCCAGCGACGATCTGGCGGCCGATTTCGGGAGAGTTCGTGGTCATGCTCCGCACCCCTTACCGGTTGAGGCAGCCGTTCTCGAGTGGATACCGCCGTTCTTGAGTCCGCCATGGAACTGATGCGAATGGAAACCAACACGCTCTTCGATGCCGAGCCCCCACGTCTGAACATATCCAGGACGAAGTGCACTTGTCTTTGTCATTTTCGGGTCATCTCCTTTTTTTGAATGGGGTCATCACGAATGGGGTCATCACGAATGGGGTCATCACGGTACATAGGGCATCACGGTTTCGTTAAGGGCAACAGGTTTACCAATACGATATTTTCAATCGGTCTCGATGTCAACTTGACTGCGGGTAATCGCTTTCCATAACAATGACATATCCGCCCGCCGCGCACGGAGGGTCCGCCGTGGCGACTGCGAGGGGGTTCAGGCCATTCCGGACCAGAGGAAGCCCCTGGGCTGGGACCCGGCACCGTGACCGTCCGGCCAACGGCATCTTTCCTGTCCTGATCGAGCGTTGCATCCTTGCGGCTCGAATGAGCGGGACATCTTCGGTCACGCGGAAATATTGGGGATTCCCCCCTCGGCAAAGTAAAATCGCGCTCTTTCCTCAAGTCACGCTGGAAGCGCCATGTCCACCACGCAGCCCCGCAAGATCCTCGTCACCTCCGCCCTGCCCTATGCCAACGGCGCCATCCACCTGGGCCATCTGGTCGAATACATCCAGACCGACATCTGGGTGCGCTTCCAGAAGATGCGCGGCCATGAATGCTGGTATGTCTGCGCCGACGACACGCACGGTACCCCGGTCATGCTGCGGGCCGAGCAGGAAGGCATCACTCCGGAACAGCTGATCGCGCGGGTCCATGCCGAGCATTCGCGCGACTTCGCCGGTTTTCTGGTGAATTTCGACAACTATTACAGCACCCACTCCCCCGAGACCCAGGAGTGCGCCAACCTGATCTACCGCCGCCTGAAGGAGGCCGGCCTGATCGAGGTGCGCACCATCGAGCAGTACTACGACCCGGTCAAGGCCATGTTCCTGCCCGACCGCTTCATCAAGGGCGAGTGCCCCAAGTGCGGCGCCAAGGAGCAGTACGGGGACAACTGCGAGGCCTGCGGCGCCGCCTACACCCCGAACGAGCTGAAGAACCCTTACTCGGCCGTTTCCGGCGCCCCGCCGGTCTTGAAGAACTCCGAGCATTACTTCTTCAAGCTCTCCGCGCCCCAGTGCCAGAAACTTCTGCGCCGCTGGACCCGGGAGAAAGGCCGCCTGCAGCCCGAGGCCGCCAACAAGCTGCAGGAATGGCTGGGGGAAGAAGGGGAAAACAAGCTCACCGACTGGGACATTTCCCGGGACGCCCCCTATTTCGGCTTCGAGATTCCCGATGCCCCGGGCAAGTATTTCTATGTCTGGCTCGACGCCCCGATCGGCTACATGGGCTCCTTCAAGAATCTGTGCGCCAGGAAGGGCCTGGATTTCGACGAATGGTTCAAGCCGGATTCAGAAACCGAGCTCTACCACTTCATCGGCAAGGACATTCTCTACTTCCACGCCCTGTTCTGGCCCGCCGAACTTGCCTACGCCGGCTTTCGCACCCCCAGCAAGATTTTCGCGCACGGTTTTTTGACCGTGGATGGGGCCAAGATGTCCAAGTCGCGCGGCACCTTCATCACCGCCGCAAGCTACCTGGCCCAGGGCCTCGACCCGGAATGGCTGCGCTACTACTTCGCCGGCAAGCTCACCAACACCCTGGAAGACCTGGATCTCAGCCTGGACGACTTCGTCGCCCGGGTGAATGCCGATCTGATCGGCAAGTACATCAATATCGCCAGCCGCTCGGCCGGCTTCATCATCAAGCGCTTCAACGGCCAACTGGCCCCTGCCGATGCCGATCTGCCTGCCATCCGGGCGATTCAGGAAGCCGCGCCGCGTATCGCCGAACTCTTTGAAGCCCGGGAATTCGGCAAGGCCATGCGCGAGGTAATGGCCCTGGCCGACGGGGCCAACCAGTATGTGGATCGCGTCAAGCCCTGGGAACTGGCCAGGCGGGAAGGCCAGGAAGTGGAACTGCACGCCGCCTGCTCCAACAGCCTCAACCTGTTCCGCCTGCTCACCGTGCTGTTGAAGCCCGTGCTGCCCGACGTCGCGAAAAAGGTGGAAACCTTCCTCAACGTCGCCCCCCTGACTTGGGACGACACCGCCACCCTGCTCGCCGGTGGCCATGGCATCCAGCCCTACCAGCACCTGATGACCCGCATCGACCCGAAACAGGTCGCCGCTCTGGTGGAAGCCAACAAGGCCAGCCTGGCGCCGGCCGACACGACCGCCAGCCAGGCGGCGCCGGCCCGGGCCGCCGGGCATTCCCCGCAGCGGCATGGGGAAAAGCAGCAGCATGAGGCCCAGGCCGCCGAGGCCGCCGCCGCGGCCGGCCCCCACATCAGCATCGACGATTTCATGAAGCTGGATCTGCGCGTGGCGAAGATCGTCGAGGCCAGCCAGGTGGAAGGGGCCGACAAGCTGGTGCGGCTCATGCTCGACATCGGCGAGGAGAAACCCCGGCAGGTGTTCGCCGGCATCAAGTCCGCCTACGACCCGGCCCAGCTACAGGGCCGCCTCACCGTGATGGTGGCCAACCTGGCGCCGCGCAAGATGAAGTTCGGCCTGAGCGAGGGCATGGTGCTGGCGGCTTCCGACCCGGAAGGCAAGACCAGCGGCCTTTACCTCCTCGCCCCCGACCCGGGCGCCCAACCCGGCATGCGGATCAAATGATGGCGCGGCATGAGTTTCCTCGTAAGCTTCCTCGTAAGCTTCCTGAAAGACGGCGGCAGTAGGATGACGAACAAATGAATCAGAGTACCCCATCTGCCCTTACCCCTGCCGACTCTGGCCAGCCAACCCTGGCCTGCCAACCCTGGGCTGGGTCGTCTGCCTGCTTGCCGATCGGCCGGGCAGGCGGCTCATTGCCTTGGGCGGCAGTGCCGCTGGCCAACGGCACTCCCCTGCTGCACCTGGGTTTCCCCCAGATCCTCCTGGAGACCATGCTTTGTACCGGCTCCGGTTTTTCCCTCCCGCTGTGCCGGGCACCGTCCCGCCTCCTGGTCGCGGTAGCCCGCCCTGCCCAGCTGCGGCAACGAGCCCGGACCCCATGCTGATTCCATCATGAAAATTTCCTTCCACCCCAAACTGCTCGACTGTCTTCCCGGCTACACCCAGGCGCAACTGGGCAAAGACATCGCCTCCGGCATCACCATCGGCGTGCTGGCCCTGCCGCTCGCCATGGCCTTTGCCATCGCCTCCGGCGTTTCGCCGGCCGCCGGGATCTGGACCGCCATCGTGGCCGGCTTCATCATCTCCGCCCTGGGCGGGTCGCGGGTCCAGATCGGTGGCCCTACCGGCGCCTTCATTCCCATCATCTATGGCATCGTCGCCACCTACGGTTTCGGCAACCTGCTGATTGCCACCATGCTGTCGGGTATTTTCCTGCTCGCCATGGGCATCTTCCGCATGGGGCAATTGATCCGCTTCATCCCCGTCTCGGTGGTGATCGGCTTCACCAACGGTATTGCCGTGGTGATCTTCATGGCCCAGATCAAGGATTTTCTCGGCCTGCAGATCGATAGCCTGCCGCCCGAGTTCTTCTCCAAGATCAAGACCCTGGCCGCCAGCTTCCACCTCATCCACTGGCCGACCCTGGCGCTTTCCCTGGCCTCGCTGGCCTTCCTGCTGTTCTACAACCGCATGGCCCAGGTGCCCAGACTGGCCTACCTGCGCCGGGCCCCCGGCCCCCTGGCGGTGCTGGTGCTGGCCACCGCCACCACAGCCCTGCTCGACCTGCCGGTGGAAACCATCGGCAGCCGCTTCGGCGGCATTCCCCAGGGGTTTCCCGGCATTTCCCTGCCGCCCCTGTCCCTGGAAACCCTGGGCAAGCTGATCTCCCCGGCCATCACCATCGCCCTGCTGGGCGCCATCGAGTCCCTGCTCTCGGCCCGGGTGGCCGACAGCAGCATCGAGGACCGGCACGACCCCAACCAGGAACTGATCGCCCAGGGCCTGGCCAACATCGCCGCCCCCCTGTTCGGTGGCTTTGCCGCCACCGGCGCCATCGCCCGCACCGCCACCAACATCCGCTCCGGCGGCCGCACCCCCATTGCCGGCATGGTGCATTCCCTCGTGCTGCTGGCCATGGTGCTGATCCTTGCCCCCCTGGCCAGCTACATTCCCCTGGCCACCCTCTCGGCGATCGTGGTGGTGGTCGCCGTCAACATGGGGGAATGGCACGAATTCAAGAAGTTGCGCCGCTTCTCCAACAACTACCGGGCCATCCTGCTATCCACCTTCTTCGTCACGGTGATCTTCGACCTGACCCTCGCGGTGGAACTGGGCATGGTGCTGTCCTGCCTGTTCTTCATCTACCGCATGTCGGAGCTGACCCGGATCGAACGCCTGCCGCTCAAGGAACACGAGCGGGAACCCGTCTTCCTCCATCCGGACGGCAGCCTGCGCATAGCCGCCTGGCGCCTCTATGGCTCCCTTTTCTTCGGCGCCGTCAACAAGCTGGAAGCCCTACTGGACCCTCATGCCGGCCATCCGGAAGTGGTGATCCTCGACATGCAGAGCCTGATCCAGCTCGACACCACCGGTCTCGAAGGTCTGGAAAACCTGCTCAATCAGCTGCAAAAACGGGGCTGCACCTTGATCGTGTGCGGCCTCAACTCCCAACCCGGCTCCCTGCTCTACCGCTCCGGTTTCATCGACCACCTGGGGGACGAGAACGTCTGCCCCGACCTGACGGCTGCCCTGGCGCGGGCCGGCGAGCTGCTTCCCCCGCTGCAGGAAGATGAAGCCTGAACGCCTGCACCTCCTGATCTCGGGCCAGGTCCAGGGGGTAGGTTACCGGGCCAGCCTGCAGCGGGAAGCCGTGGCCCGCCATGTCTCAGGCTGGGTGCGCAACCTGCGGGACGGACGGGTGGAAGCCCTGGTATGCGGCAGCGCCTTCGCGCTGGAATCCCTGCTCGACTGGGCCCGCCAGGGTCCGCCCGGCGCCCGGGTGGACGATATCGACTGCCGCCCGACGACAGAGCCGCCGCCCGCAGACTTTACTATCCGGCCTACCGCCTGAACACCCAGGACAGCCCGTGTCACGCACTGGAACCGGTTGTGGCTACTTCGGAGTGCCTTCCAGTCGAACGTCCGCCAGTCGAGCGTCCGCCAGTCGAGTGTCCTCCAGTCCCGGCGCGGGAAGCTGACAGGACTGGAAGCTCCCCGCCAGCACCACCTGATTACGCCCGCCGCGCTTGGCTTCGTACAAAGCCTCGTCAGCCGCTTCGAGCATGGGCTCAAGACAACGGGGCTGACAATCCACACAGGTGGAAAGCCCGGCGCTGAAGGTCACCCTGAAGTCTCCCCCGGGAATGCTAAAAGCGATCCGGGCAAAGTCCTGGCGGATGGTATCGAGAATTTCCCTGGCCTTGGCCGGGCTCACGCCCACCAGCCCCACCACGAATTCCTCGCCGCCGTAACGGCCGACGATGTCCCCCCGGCGCAGCCGCTGGCGCAACAGCCAGGCCAGGCTGCGGATCACCTGATCTCCGACCGGATGGCCGTAATTGTCATTGACGCTCTTGAAGTGGTCGATGTCGATCATCGCCACCACCACATTGCGATCCTCCTGCCCGGAAAACTCCAGGGCGGCGGAGATGGCCTGCTTGGTGCTGATATGGTTGAGCAGGCCGGTCAGACTGTCGTTCAACATGGAACGGCGCAGGGCCCGGTAACGCTCGATCTTGCTTTTGACCACCGCGTTCATCACCACCGGGTTGAAAGGCTTGGTGAGAAAGTGGTCGCCCCCGAGCCGCAGGGCATCGACCTGCAGGGCGATGTCGGTCTCGCCGGATAGATAAACGATGGGGATGCTGAGGAATTCATCGTACTGGCGGATCACCCGGGCCGCCTCCACCCCGGTGCAGCAGGGCATGTACATGTCCATCAGGATCAAGTCGGGTTGAAACTGGCGGATGGCGCCCAGGGACAAGCTGGGGTCGTGCAGGACCTGGGTGACGATGCCGTTTTCTTCCAGGCTGCGGCAGATCACCCGCGCGGCGGTACGCGAATCTTCCACCACCAGCACCCGGTAAGGGTCACGTTCGACGCTGCCATTCAACTCCAGCACCTGGCCGACCACCTGTTGCAAGGGAGTCCCCACGGTCAGGCAGCGATCGGCCCCCAGCCGCAAGGCCTGGTCCAGGGCCGTAAACTCGGAAGGCACCCCGATGCAGATGATCTGGGCCAGGGGGTGACGTTCGCGCAACCGCCCCAGGGGGGCCAGCCAGCGCTCCTGCGGCAGACCGCCCAGATCGGCCAGAAAAAGGCTGCCGCCGCTTTCATCCAGGGCAGGAACCTCCCAACTGCCCTGCTGGACCCGCACGCCAAAATAGCCAAACTGGGAAACCAGCTCATGCCAGTGACTGCCAGCCGTCCCGACCAGTTGCAGTTGGTAGGCGCTGGCCGGCAATTCCACCACCGCTTCCGGGCTTTTCTTCCGACGCTCCTGCAGTGGTTCGGCAGCCGTGTCGAAATTGCGCAGCAACTCCCCCACCCTGGCCACGCCCCGGTCCAGCTCTTCCATGGCGGAGTCGGAAATAGGATGGCTCGACTCGTCACCAAACAGCGACAGCGCCCGTTGCTCGAGCTGGCGACTGGCGTGCAGCAGCCCGGTCAGGGACTTGTCGATGAGGAAATCCGTGAGACTGTTGAGCAACAGGGCAAATTCGACGAAGTTGTCGAAGCAGGGCTGAGCCAGATAACGGGACCAGGCCGCCTGGAGCGCCATTTCCTTTTGTGGCAGGGCGGGGTTCAAAACCATGATGGCAGGCAGTCTAGCGTGATGACGAATTCATCACAAGGACAAACCCGGGGACCCGGCCGGCACTCAGGCATAGACGATCTCCACCTGCGCGGGACTCAACCAGTCATGGAGTTCTTCGAGCAGGCCGTCATCCAGGCTGACCCGATAGGCCGGGCCCAGCACCAGTTCGCAGGAGGCCTTGCTGTTGCGGTAGTGAATACGGACGGGGGCCGTACCGGGGAACGGCGCCAGAGTCACCTTGAGCCGCTGCACATCGGCCTGGCCGTTCATCTTCAAGAGCAGATTCCGGGCAAAGCGGGCCCGCGCTTCACCTAGCGTCATCAACTGGTTGGCGGCAACCCGCAGCCCTCCGGAAAAATCGTCGTGACTCACCCTGGCCTCCACGACCAATATCTCATCGACCACGATCTTCTTGCGCTCGGCCTCGAATAGCTCGTTGAATACCGAGACTTCCACCATGCCCGTGCCGTCGTCCAGTTGCAGGAACAGCATCTTGCCCCGCTTGGTCATCTGGGTCCGCAGGCCTGCCACCACCCCAGCCAGGGTGACCGGGTCCTTGGCGGGTTCGAGCTGGTTGAGACGGCGACGCACGAAGCGGGACAGCTCTTTTTTGACGCTATCGTAGGGATGACCGGAAAAAAAGAAGCCCAGGGCCTGCTTCTCCTGCATCAGTTTTTCCTTGTCGCTCCAGGGCTTGACCTGGACATACTGGGGCGCATGCGCCTCGGCAGCCGGGCCGGAGTCGAACAGGCTCGCCTGCAAGGCATTCTTTTCCGCCTGCTCCGCCGCCTCCATGGCAAGGCCAACCGAGGCCAGCAACTTGGCGCGGTCGGCATCCAGACTGTCAAAGGCCCCGGCCTTGATCAGGGCCTCGATGGTGCGGCGGTTCACCTGGCGCTTGTCCACCCGCCGGCAGAAATCAAACAAGTCCTTGAAGGCCCCGCCTTTTTCCCGGGCGGCCAGAATCACATTCACGGCCTGTTCGCCCGTCCCCTTGATGGCACCCAGGCCGTAGCGCAGGGTCTGGCGGTCCACCGGCTCGAAGCGGTAGGCGGAGGCATTCACATCGGGCCCCAGCAGCTTCAGCTTGTTGGCCGGCCCTACCGCATCCTCGTAGAAGATTTTCACCGTATCGGTGTTGTCCATGTCCGAGGACAAGGTGGCGGCCATGAAGGCCGAACAGTGATGGGCCTTGAGCCAGGCCGTGTGGTAAGTGACGACGGCATAGGCGGCGGTGTGGGACTTGTTGAAGCCGTATTCCGCGAACTTGGTCATCAGGTCGAAGAGCTGCTCGGCGAGCGCGGGGTCGTAGCCCTTCCTGGCCGCCCCTGCCGCGATGGTGGCCCGGTGCAGGGCCATTTCCTCGGCCTTCTTCTTGCCCATGGCCCGGCGCAGCATGTCGGCGCCCCCCAGGGTGTAGCCGCCGATGATCTGGGAAATCTGCATCACCTGTTCCTGATACACGATCACCCCATAGGTGGGGGAGAGGCAGCCGGTCAGGTCCGGGTGGAAGTAGTCGATGGCCTGCTGGCCTTTCTTGCGGAGGATGAAGTCATCCACCATCCCCGAGCCCAGGGGGCCGGGACGATACAGGGCGAGCACGGCGATGATGTCTTCAAAGCGATCCGGGGCGAGCTTCTTCAGGAGCTTCTTCATGCCTTCCGATTCCACCTGGAAGATCGCCGTGGTGTTGGCATCCTTGAGAATCTGGTAGGTGGCCGGGTCCTCGAAACCCAGGCTCATCAGGTCCGGCTTTTCCCCGGTCAGGCGCTCCACGTATTTCAGGGCCAGGTCGATGATGGTCAAGTTGCGCAGGCCGAGGAAGTCGAACTTCACGAGGCCGACTTTTTCCACATCGTCCTTGTCGAACTGGGAGACCGGCGAGGCATCGTTGCCGGTAGCCTGATAGATGGGACAGAAATCGGCGATGCGGCCCGGGGCGATCAGCACTCCCCCGGCGTGCATGCCGACATTGCGGGTCAGGTCCTCCAGGCGCCGGGCCAGGTCGAACAGTTCCTGCACCACTTCCCCATCCTGCTCGTCGGCCATCATCTCCTTCAAGGCCGGCTCCTGCTCCAGGGCTTCGGCGAGCGACACAGGTTTGTTCTGCACGATGGGGATCAGCTTGGAAATCCGGTCGCACAGGGAATACGGCAGGTCCAGCACCCGGCCCACGTCGCGGATCACGGCCTTGGAAGACAGGGTGCCGAAGGTGGCGATCTGGGAGACGGCTTCACTACCGTACTTTCCGCGCACATATTCGATCACCCGCCAACGGTTGTCCTGGCAGAAGTCGATGTCGAAGTCGGGCATGGAAACCCGCTCGGGATTGAGGAAGCGCTCGAACAGCAGGGCGTATTCGAGCGGGTCGAGGTCGGTGATGCCGAGGCTGTAGGCCACCAGGGAACCGGCGCCTGAGCCCCGGCCCGGCCCCACCGGCACGCCGTTGTTCTTGGCCCAGTTGATGAAGTCCGCCACGATCAGGAAGTAGCCGGGAAAGCCCATCTGGATGATGGTGTCGGTCTCGGTCTTCAGCCGCGCCTCGTATTCGGGGCGGCGCCCGGCCCGCAGCGCCGGGTCCGGGAAGCGTTGTTCGAGGCGTCTTTCCAGCCCGGCCCTGGCCTCGGCCACCAGAAAGTCATCCAGGGTCATGCCCGGCGGGGTCGGGAAGTTGGGCAGGAAGTTCTTGCCCAGGGTCATCTCGATATTACAGCGCTTGGCAATCTCCACCGTGTTTTCCAGGGCCTCGGGCAGGTCGGCGAACAAGGTCGCCATTTCCGCCTGGGTCTTGAAATACTGCTCGGGAGTAAAGGACTTCGGCCGGCGGGTGTCGCCCAGGGTATAGCCTTCGGCGATACAGACCCGGGCTTCGTGGGCGGTGAAGTCGTCCTTGTCGAGGAACTGCACCGGATGGGTCGCCACCAGGGGCAGTTGCAGTTCGGCCGCCAGGTCAGCGCTGGCCTGCACCAGGGCTTCGGCCTGAGGCTGACCGTAGCGCTGGACTTCCAGATAAAAGGCGCCGGGAAACAGGGCCTCCCAGGCCAGGGCCCGTTCCCTCGCCTGCTTGCCGTTGCCGGCCAGCAGGGCCTCGCCGACGTCGCCCAGATGGGCGCCGGACAGGGCAATGAGCCCGTCACAGCCCACGGCGGCAAACCATTCCCGCCGGATCTCGGCCCGGTCGCGCCGCCCGGGGGCGGTGAAGGCCCGGCTCAGCAGCTCACTGAGCTGCAGGTAGCCGGCCTTGTTGCGCACCAGCAGCAGCAGGCGGTGCGGACGGTCCGGTTCGTCGGGATTGCCGATCCAGCAATCGGCCCCGGCAATGGGTTTCACCCCCTTGCTCCGGGCACTGGTATAGAACTTCACCAGACCAAACACATTCATCAGATCGGTCAGCGCCAGAGCGGACATGCCGTCCCCGGCGGCCCGCTCGACCCCGTCCGCCACCCGGAGGATGCCGTCGGTGATGGAGAACTCGCTGTGAAGGCGCAGATGGATGAACTGGGGATCGGTCATGAAAGGAGTTCCTGGCGGGGCGTCATTTTACCCCGACCGGTGATCGGCATAGAATCGAATCAAAGGAGCGCGCCATGGGGCATGACGAAAAAAAACCGGTCGATACCCGACGCAGGCGTTGCCTGGGCCTGATCGGGGGGAGTTTGTTGCTGTCGGCCTGCAAAGGACAGCAAGACACGGAACAGCAAGACACGGAACAGCAAGACACGGGGCAGAAAGACACGGGGCAGAAAGACAGGCCTTACGCGCCCGCATTCGGTCCAGCTCCGGGCAACAAGGCGAAAGTCTATCTCTTTGGCGTCCACCCGCTGCACAATCCCAGGCGCTTATTCGAGACCTACGGCCCGCTGCTGAAGTATTTCAATCACGCCATCCCCAGCGCCAGTTTCCGCCTGGAAGCCTCGCGAGATTACGCCGAATACGACAAGAAACTCCGGGAACGCCACTTTGACCTGGGCCTGCCCAACCCTTACCAGACCCTGAAGGCACTGGAGCGGGGCTACCGGGTGTTTGCCAAGATGGGGGACGACCACAATTTCCGCGGCATCATCCTGGTCAGAAAAGACAGCGGCATCCAAGAAGTCAGCGACCTGCGCGGCAAGGCCGTCAGCTATCCCGCGCCCACCGCCCTGGCCGCCACCATGCTGCCCCAGCTTTATCTGCAGACCCACGGCCTGGACATCAACCGGGACATCGAGAACCGTTATGTGGGCTCGCAGGAATCCTCCATCCTCAATGTTTTCCAGGGCAAGACCGCCGCCGGCGCGACCTGGCCGCCGCCCTGGCAAGCCTTGTCGCATGAGCGGCCGGAACTGGCGGAGGCGCTGGAAGTGAAGTGGCAGACCGAATCCCTGCCCAACAACAGCCTGATCGCCCGGGACGATGTGCCAGAAGCGGTGGTCAGCGCCCTCAAGACCGTCCTGCTGCAGTTGCAGGATCACCCGCAAGGCCAGGCACTCCTGGCCCGCCTGCCGCTCAGCCGCTTTGAAGTGGCTGACAACGACACCTACCAGCCGGTGCGGGATTTCGTCCTGCGCTTCAGTCAACTCGTGCGCCCTCTGGATTGAACCATGCCCACGCTCCTGTCTGCCCTGCACCGGTTCTGGACCGGCTCCCTGAAACGTCAGCTGATCCTGGGTGTGGCCCTGGTGCACGCCCTGTTGATGAGCATCTTCATTCATGAGTTGATGAACCATGAAAAGGACTTTCTCCTGCGCCAGTCGCTCGATCAGGCCAGCAGCCTGGCCCAGACCCTGGCCACCAACAGCATGGACTGGGTCCTGGCCAACGATCTCGCCGGCCTGGAAGAACTGACCCAATCCCTGGCGCGTTACCCGGACCTGCGCTACGCCATGATCCTGGAACCCGATGGGCGGGTGCTGTCACACAACCAGCCCGGCATTGCCGGGCAATATGCGCTCGACCCGATCAGCCGCCGCCTGCTCGATGCACCGCACCAGTTGCAGGTCCTCTACAAGGACCGCGACCTGGTGGATGTCGCTGCCCCGGTGCAAGTTGGCGACGAGGTGATTGCCTGGGCCCGCATCGGCTTGGGCCAGGACCGGGTCAGGACCAATCTGCAGGAGGTCTTCAGTAGCGGCCTGAGATTCACCCTGGCCGCGATCCTGGCCGGCATCGGCTTTGCCTATTTCATGGCACGAGGGCTGACCCGGGATATTTCCACCCTGGTCAGGACGGCAGAAAGCGTCCGCCAGGGCCAGCACCAGCAGCGCGCCCAACTGCAGCGCCCGGATGAATTGGGGCAACTGGCAGCAGACTTCAACCTGATGCTGGACACGCTGGATGAACGGGAGCGCCGGCTGCGCGACAAGACCGAAGAACTGTCGCGCTCCAATGCCGAACTGGAGCGCTTCGCCTACATCGCCTCGCACGACCTGCAGGAACCCCTGCGCATGGTGGCTAGCTATGTACAACTGCTGGCCCGCCGCTATCAGGGCAAGCTCGATCAGGATGCCGACGAATTCATCCATTACGCCGTGGATGGGGCCACCCGCATGCAGCAACTGATCAACGACCTGCTCGCCTATTCCCGGGTCGGCACCCGGGGCGGCCAGATGGTTTCCACGGACTGCAACGAGATCCTGAAAGCCGCCTTGTTCAATCTGGGCCACAGCATCGAAGCCAGCCAGGCGCACATCCAGCATGACGGGCTCCCCACGGTTTTCGCCGACCCCAGCCAGCTGACCCAGGTGCTGCAAAACCTGATCGGCAATGCCATCAAGTTCCACGGCGCCGCCGCACCGGAAATTTATATCTCCGCCACGGATCAGGGTGACTGCTGGCGCTTTTCGGTGCGCGACCAGGGCATCGGCATCGCGCCGGAACAGAGCGAACGCATTTTCCAGATCTTCCAGCGTCTTCATACACCCGAAGAATACCCCGGCACCGGCATCGGGCTATCGATCTGCAAGCGCATCGTCGAGCGCCATGGCGGCCGGATCGGCGTCATTTCAAAACCCGGAGAAGGCTCGGAGTTCTGGTTTACACTCCCCAAAAACCCCATCCAGGATACCGCCCATGTTTGATGCCCAAGCGCGCACCCCCGTTCATATTCTGCCGGTGGAAGACAACCCCGGCGATGTGCGCCTGACCGTCGAAGCCCTCAAGGAAGGCAAGATTCTCGTGGATCTGCAGGTGGCCCGGGACGGGGTGGAAGCCCTTGCCATCCTGCGCCGCGAGGCTCCCTTCGAACACGCCCCCCGCCCCGACCTGATCCTGCTGGATCTGAACCTGCCCCGCATGGATGGCCGCCAGGTGCTGGAAATCATCAAGGCCGACGCGCAGTTACGCTACATTCCCGTGGTAGTGCTGACGACCTCGGCGGCCGAACAAGACATCCTCCAGGCCTACCATCTGCATGCCAACTGCTACATCACCAAACCAGTGGACCTGGAGCAGTTCATCCGGGTGGTCAAGGCCATCGACAATTTCTGGCTCACCATCGTATGCCTGCCCCAGAACTCATGAGCACGCCCCCCTTGCGCATTCTGTTGATCGAAGACAATCCCGGCGATGCCCGCCTGATCCGGGAAATCCTGCGCGACAGCGACACCCCGGTAAGCCTGGAAACCGCCGAAACCCTCAAAGACGGCTTTACACGACTCGAGAATGACCGTTTTGACGCCATCTTGCTGGACCTCACCCTGCCCGACAGCCAGGGGCTGGAAACCGTCCTGCGCATGCGCCAGCAGGCCCCGGAATTCCCCATCATCATCCTCACCGGGCTCAATGACGAAGCCACCGCCCTGCAGGCCATGCGCGAAGGGGCCCAGGACTTCCTGGTCAAGGGCAGCGTCGATGCGGCACTGCTGATCCGGGCCATCCGCTACGCCATCGAGCGCAACCGCATGCAGTCCGCCCTGCGCGCCCTGTCCTTGCTGGACGAACTGACCGGCATCTACAACCGGCGCGGCTTCATGACGCTCGCCGGGCATGAAATGAAACTGGCGCAGCGCCGCCAGACAGGCTTTTACCTGATCTTCATCGACGTAGACGGGATGAAGGAAATCAACGACCGTTTCGGCCATCCGGCCGGCGACCAGGCCCTGATCGCCACCGCCCACCTGCTCTCCGAAACCTTTCGTGGCTCGGACGTGGTCGCGCGCATGGGCGGCGACGAATTCGCCATTGTCACCAACGAGGCCAACGGAGACGGCCCAACTCCCATCATCTCCCGCCTGGAGGCCGCCGTCCGCCGCCACAATCAGGAACACCCCGAATCGCCCCCCCTGTCAATCAGCAGCGGAGCCGTATTTTTCTCCCCGGACAGCAAACTCTCCCTGGATGAACTGATCGAAGCCGCCGACCTGCTCATGTACAAAAACAAGCGCAACAAACGCGCCTGCCGCTGAACCGCGGCACCGCCTCGCCCTTCTCCAGCTCATCTTCCGGACACTTCCGGCTTGCCCACACCCAGAGGCGCGCTTAAGATGCAGCTCTTTGCCTCCGGGTGGCTCAGCCGCCCCCTGCCGGTCAATGCCCGCCCAGCAACATTTCAGTTCCCGCCCCTCCCCAGCCGCCCTTCCCCTCCTGGCATGGCCCGGCCTGTTTCTCATCGCAGCCCTGCTGCTCTGCCTGGGCACCTGGGAACCGACCGCCCTGACGGGCAAGGATGAATTCTTCCTGGGCTTGCGCACCCCCATGGAAATGATGGCCCGCCAGGAATGGTGGGTGCCTTTCCTGGATGGCGCGCCGCGCATCCGCAAACCGCCCCTGCTCTACTGGCTGACCCGCCTCAGCTACGAAACCTTCGGGATTTCCCTGTTCAGCGCCCGTCTGGTCACCGTCCTGTTTGGCGCCGGGCTGGTGACGGCGACCGTGGGAATTGGCCGCCGCCTGCTGGGCGACAATGGCATCGCCCTGTTTGCAGGCGGCCTCCTGCTCACCTTTCTCGGCCTGAATACCGAATCCCGCCGCCTGATGCTGGACATTCCGGTCGCGGCCCTGTCCACCCTGGCTTTCTGGGCTTTCCTCACCTGGCGGGAAAGCCCGCGCGCTCGCTGGCTTGGCCTCGCCGCCCTGCTGCTCGGGGCCGGCTTCCTGCTCAAAGGGCCGATCGTGGCGCTGGTCTGCGGCGGTGGCATGCTCGGCCTGATGGCCATCCACCGCTTTCCCTGGCACGAACTTTTCAAACGCTGGCCCGCCGTCCTCGGCAGCCTGCTGCTGATCCTGGTCATTGCCCTGCCCTGGTTTGTCCTGGTACGCCAGTTGCACCCGGAGGCCGCCGCCCTGGCCTATGCCGACGAAATGGAAGCCCGGCAACTGGCCCATTTCTCCCTGGACATGATTCCCGGCCTGCTGCAGATCGCCCTGCCCTGGTCCTTCGTGGCCCTGGCCCTGGTCTGGCAGAACCGCAAGACAATCTGGCAGCAGACCGGCGAAGACCGCCTGCTGCTGGTCTGGCTGCTGGCCACCTGCCTGCCCTTCTTGCTGGTGCGCACCTTTGAGCGCTACCTGGTGGGTTCCCTGGTGCCGCTTGCCCTGCTGCTGGCCTGGCAGATGCGCAACCTGGAACAACTGCCGACCTGGCCCGCCCGCCTGGGCATGGGCATCAGCCTCGTGTTGGGCGGGCTGCTGGCCGCCTTTGCCTGGCGCTTCGACCTGGGCGGCTGGTATTTCTGGCTGCCCACGGCCCTCTACCTGGCCTGGGCCTGGAGCCGTGGCCGGCAACGCCTGCACTGGCTGGCCGCCCCCCTGCTGTACTGGATCGCCCTGCTCTGGGGTGTTTTTCCCGCCCTGGGCGTGAATGCCATCCCCCCTCAGGCGCTGGAACTGGGCAAGACCCGGCAGATTGCCATGTACGATGGCCCGCAACCGGCCCTGCTGCCGATCCTGAGCGGCCGCCCCCTGCAACACTGGCCGCGGGTGGAAGCCACTCAGGCCCGGCAACTGATGGCGGCGGACGGCCTGATCTTCACCGACCGCGACGACCTGCCTCGCCTGCAACGGCAACTGGCCGAAGCCGGTCTGGCCGCCCAGGTCGAAGGAGGATACCGGACCCTGGCCAGCGCCGGCTCCGGCCTGCGTTTCGCCCGCAAGGGCGCAACCCTGGATGACTGGAAACGGGCCTGGAACACCCGGAATCTGGATCCGCTACTGACCCATATCGTGTGGCTGAAACTGGTGCCGGCCCAGACTGTCGCCCCCCCGCCATGAGGTCACCCGGCAAACCACGCCTGGCCCTGACCCTGGCGCTGCTGGCAGTGGCATGGACGGCATGGCAGGCCCCCCGGCCCGGGGCGCCGGCCTTCGCCCTCCCCGCGCCCCTCCCCGCGTCCCCCTTGCCCGAGCCTCGCCAGGCCGCCCATTTTGCAAGCCGGCTACTGCCCCTTGCGGCCGCCTCGGCGCATGCCGCCAGCCTCGCCCAATTACAGGATGGCACCTTGCTGATCGCCTGGTTTGCCGGCCGCAGCGAAGGGGCTGAGGATGTCGCCATTTACCTGAGCCGCCTGGAAAAAGAAGGCTGGAGCCTGCCCCGGACCCTTGCCAGCCGCCCCGAAACGGCGCGGCAATTGCGCCGCCACCTGCGCAAACTGGGCAACCCGGTCCTGCACGTCGATACCCGGGGGCGATTGCACTTGTTCTTCGTCAGCGTCTCGCTGGGTGGCTGGGCGGGCGCCTCCATCAATCACAAGTTTTCCGACGATGGCGGCCTGCACTGGAGCCCGGCGGTCAAACTCACCACCACCCCTTTTTTCAACCTCGGCACCCTGGTGCGCAACCCGCCGCTAGACCTGCAGGATGGCGGCCTGGGACTGCCGGCCTACCACGAATTCATCGCCAAGCAAGGCGAGTGGCTGCGCCTGGATACGCAAGGCCGGATCGTAGACAAAGTGCGCATGCCGCACCCCCGCGACACCCTGCAACCCACGCTGGCCGCCCTGGATGAGCAACGCGCCCTGGCCCTGCTGCGCGATGCCGGCCCCGGGCCCGGCCATGTGCAAGCCGTCAGCAGCCAGGATGCCGGCCTGAGCTGGCAAAGGGCGGCCACCCTGCCCATTCCCCACGCCAACGCCTCGATGGCCCTGCTGCGCCTGAGCGACGGCAAACTGCTGCTGGCCGGCAACCCCGGCAGCGGCCGGACCAGCCTGCTGCTCTACCTTTCCCGCGATCAGGGCCAGAACTGGCAAGCACTGGGTGCCGTGGAAACGGGGCGGGAAGCGGATGGAAAAGAAGCGGAATTCTCCTACCCCAGCCTGCTCCAGGCCAGCAATGGTGACATTCACCTTGCCTACACCTGGCGCCGCCGGAGCATCCGCCACGTCACCTTCAACCCGGCCTGGCTGGCGGCCCGGGCGCAGGGGGACATCACCCAGCCAGCCATCCCAGCAGCGGAGGACGGGCCATGACCCCGGCGCTATTGGGCTGGCTCGCCCAGGGGCTGCTGCTGGCTGCCCTGGCAGGCCGGCTGGCGCGCCGCTGGCAACCCCGCCTGGCGCTCCCCGTGCTGCTGGCCGGCGGCTGCCTGGCGTTCCTGCCGCTGCCCGGCATCGATAGCCTGGCCGCCTGGCTGCATGGGGTTTTTGGCCTACCTTCCATGACCCTGCTGCAACTGGCCCTGCTCACCTGCCTGGGCCGTCCCCTGCCCCCGGCCCCGGGCAGAAAAACCTGCCTGATCCTGCTCGCCCTGGCCCTGCTTTTTTATCTGACCGCCCTGGGCCTGGGGCCCCTCGACCCCTATGGCTGGGGCTTTCAGCCGCTTTTCCTGCTAGCCGCCCTGCTACCCTTGCTGATTTGGCTCTACCAGCAAGGACAAGCGGCCTGGCTGATGGTGCTGACCCTTGATCTGCTGGCGTACACTCTCGGCCTCCATCCCAATCTCTGGGATGCCCTGTTCGACCCGATACTTGTTCTGATCCTGGCCATGCCACTGGCCCGAAGGAAGTCTTCATGACCGATGCTGTTTCCCCGCCCCTCATTTCTGTTGTCATTCCCGTCTATGACGAAGCCGAGAATCTGCCCGACCTGGTGGCCCGGGTCGGCGCAGCCCTGGCCCGCACCAGCAAGCCCTTCGAACTGATCTGCATCGATGACGGCTCCCGCGATGACTCGGCCCACATCCTCGCGCAACTGGCCGCCCGCACCCCCTGGCTGCAACCCCGCTTCCTGATCCGCAATTACGGCCAGACGGCAGCCCTGCAGGCCGGTTTCGACATTGCCCGGGGACAATACATCGTCACCCTGGACGGCGACCTGCAAAATGACCCGGACGATATTCCCGAACTGATCGAAAAGATGGAAAACAGCCCGGAGATCGACATGATTTCCGGCTGGCGCAAGGCCCGTCAGGACGCGACCCTGTCACGCAAACTGCCCTCGATGATCGCCAACCGGCTGATTTCCAAGGTCACCGGGGTCAAGCTGCATGACTACGGCTGCGCCCTCAAGGTCTATCGCCGCGAAATCATCGAACGCATCCAGTTGTACGGAGAACTACACCGCTTCATCCCCATCCTGGCCGCCGAAGCGGGGGCCCGCATCGTCGAAGTCCCGGTCCGGCACCACGCCCGCACCCGGGGCACCTCCAAATACGGCATCGACCGGACCTTCCGGGTGGCGCTCGACTTGCTGCTGATCAAGTTCCTGATGCGCTACCTGCACCGCCCGCTACATGCCTTCGGCGGCATCGGCCTGTGGTTGCTGACCCCCGGCGCCCTGTCCCTGGCCTGGCTGGGAGGCCTGAAACTGATGGGGGAATCGATTGGCGGCCGCCCGCTGCTGCTGGTGGGGGTCATGCTCTGCCTGATGGGAGTGCAGTTGATCGCCATCGGCGTGCTGGGCGAAATCCTGATCCGCGTCTATCACGAACCCAAGGGCCGCGCTCTGTACCGCGTCCGGGCAGCCCCCCGGCCACGGCCCTTGCAGCCCGGCCCGGAAACCGCAAACCCATGACCCGATTCCGGCCGCCAAGCCGGAAACAGCAAGGAGCCCCACGGGCCTCACCCGGCGGCGACTTTCGCCCACCGTCGTCGGTGAGGATTGCGCCGGCAATCTCACGGTGGCCGCGACCCTCTTCAACGGACAGTCGCAATACTTCAAAATCTTGCGCCTGGATGAGCTGCTATTCACCATGTGGTCCTCGGCAAAATCGCCGAGGGTGCCACGGTTATCCCGCGCGTGCCACGTCATGAATCTGGCTGGCCTGCCTGGGCTGGGAGGCGGTCCGCCCACAGGGACGTGGTCTGCCCATGCGTATCCCGACCGCCCGTGAGTACGCTGCCGCTCACGCTTGATGGCTGGAGGATAGGGCTCATCCCGGACAGAAAACCGTGGTCTTATCCCTATTTTTCCTATTTTTCTTTTACGATTGTCGATAGTTGCACCTTGCTGAACGGGGAGGTAAAAGCAACACGCTTTTGCGATTGTCGGTCGCCTGTGCTTTGCATTCACTACGGGCTTGCCCAACCAACTTTTACGAATACCTTTTTTTCTTGAGGTAAATCGGTCATGGGTTTGACTCCTGAACGGTAATCGACTACATTTGTGGCGTATTGCCACTGGAGGTGCAGCCATGAGTATTTCGATTCGAATTGACGAGGCCTTGTACGAAACCGCCAAGGTGCGCGCCAAGGC
Organism: Azovibrio sp.; assembly: GCF_049658005.1. Classification (NCBI taxonomy): domain Bacteria; kingdom Pseudomonadati; phylum Pseudomonadota; class Betaproteobacteria; order Rhodocyclales; family Rhodocyclaceae; genus Azovibrio; species Azovibrio sp. The sequence goes on from NZ_JBASOH010000053.1 coordinate 20,598, forward strand.
CGAGATGCGATCGATCCCGCAGCAGGTGGCTTACTGGGCCAAGGTGGGGCGTGCTGCGCTGGACAATCCCGATCTGCCGATTGAATTTGTGCGCGACACCCTGCTGGCGATGGAGGAAGAATCCGAGCCCTTCGAATTGCCTGACGCATGACCATCGCGCTGTACCAGCGCCCGGCATTCAAACGGGTCTATAAGAAACTTCACGCCAACCAACGCGATGCGGTTCATGACGCCATGCGCGCGTTGATCGCCAACCCACTGCTCGGCGAGGAAAAAAAGGGCGACCTCGTCGGTGTGCGGGTGTACAAGTTTGATTGCGTCAACCAGCTGTATCTGCTCGCCCACCTCCACGACGAAACGTCGTGCACTTGGCTTGCCCTCGGTCCCCATGAGAACTTCTACCGCGACTTGAAGCGCTAACCATCTCACCCGCACATCCAGGTTACTGACGTGCATTCGCCTGCCGCACCATGAAAAACCCTGCCCCTCGTAAGAAGGGCAGGGTTTCAGTTTTACTGCACCCTCGGTGGACTGAGGGCTAGGGGACCAGGGCCTCCGCACTCGAATGGAATATATTCCCGGAGCATTACAAGGCGCAGAAATCGTTATCCCTCAGTGACTTACGGAAAACTTGTAAACACTGAGGAAATATCGTCTACTCTCATCTTTTGGGCGGTAAATCGTAGCCAAGGGCGCCGACTATCTCCTGGCCGTCAAAGGCAATCAACCCCGCTTGCACGAAGCGATTCACGCGGC
>NZ_JBASOH010000054.1:0-11422 GCF_049658005.1 Azovibrio sp.
AAGGCAATCAAGACCGAGCCCTGAAAGCTCACACCTTCTTCGCCCTTGGCCGCATCGAACGGCACCCAGGCAAACAGCGTGTCCTGCCACGCCTGCGCCCAGCCCAGCGCCAGCGTGGCCGTGCCCAGGGTGGCCGTCAGCGGCCAAAGCTTGAGCGTGCCCGCAATCAACAGGGCGAGCAGCGACAGCAGCACGCCCAGCTGAGCGGGGGCAATCCGGGCCTGGTCGGCAAAGGCGTCATCGGTTTCGGCATCGTGCGTGGCGTCGTCGCGCCAGAAGATGCGCGACATCAGCAAACCGATGCCGATGCCAAACAACAGGCACAGCACCACCCGCGCCCCGGCAAACTGCGGCCCCAGGATGCTGCCGGTGTAGGCCAGCGCCATGATGTTGCCCGCCGGCGCAAAGAACAGAAAAGTAATCGCCGGGCCAATGCCCGCGCCCTTGCGGTAAATGCCCGCAAACAAGGGCACGATGGTGCAAGAGCACACCGCAATCAGCGACCCGGCCAGGGCAGCAGCCGGGTAAGAGACATAGGCCGGTGTGTTGCGCCCCAGCCAGCGGGTGATGCTGGCCTTGGGGATCAGCGCCGCCATGGCGCCCGCAATGAAAAACGCGGGCAGCAAGCAGAGCAGCACATGCGCCGCCAGGTAAGAGGCCAGAGTTCCAGCACCGCCGTTGAGTAGCTTGAGCATCAGCTCCATGGTCTTGTCCTTCCCCTTAGTTCCCGCACGCCGTTCCATCAACCCGGTCAGGGGAATGCGTGTCCGCGCACCCCGTGGAACATTCTGACACATCGATGTGGAAGTGCCCAACCGCGCCACATCGTCGGTGGCGTAGCGGCCGAGCGCCGGCTTGCCCTCAAAATTCCAGCGGATCGACTTCCAGGTGCCAGCGCAGGCGGCTGGGGGATTTGATGGTTTCCAGGCCCTCGCGCCAGGTGGCAAGGAAGGCCTGCAGGCTGGGGCGGCTGGCGGATTCCACCAGGAGCTGCGCCCGTTCCAGGCTCCAGAGGCGGGAGAGGCGCATCGGAACCGGGTCGTAGAGCAGCACTTCCGGATGGTTTTCCGGCAAGATGAGGGCCACGGCGGCCTTGAGAAAGTCGATGGCATCGGCCATCTGCGGCGCTTCGGCGCGCAGCATGGCCTGGAAGGTGTAGGGAGGAAAGCCGGCCTGGCGGCGCTCGGTGAGCAAGGTGGCGGCGTAGCTCGGGTAGTCGTGGGCCCGGAGGGCGGCATAGAGAGGATGCTCCGGATATTCGGTCTGGATGATGACCTCGCCCGGCAGCTCGGCCCGGCCGGCGCGGCCCGCGACCTGCATCAACTGCGCGAACAGCCGTTCCGGGGCGCGCCAGTCGGCGGCGAACAGGGCGGCATCGGCGCCCACGGCGCCCACCAGGGTGAGGCGGGGAAAGTCGTGCCCCTTGGCGAGCATCTGGGTGCCGACGAGGATATCGACCCGCTCGGCGCCGCTGCCGTCGTGGATCTGTTGCAAGAGGGCCTCCCACTGTTTCTTGCTCTTGGCCGAATCGCGATCCACCCGCAGGATGCGCGCTGTGGGAAAGGTTTCGGTCAGCCAGGCTTCGAGGCGCTGGGTGCCGCGCCCGAAGGGGTGGATGTCCTGATTGCCGCAGGTGGGGCAGGCCCGCGGAATCCGGAGTTCAAAGCCGCAGTGGTGGCAGCGCAGGCGCTGGTCCTTGAGGTGCACCACCATGTTCGCGGCGCAGCGCTGGCAGCGCGAGACCCAGCCGCAGGCGGTGCAGCCGAGCACCGGAGCGTAGCCGCGCCGGTTGAGAAAGATGAGGCTTTGCTCTTTGGCTTCGAGGCGTTTGCGGATGGCGTCTTGCAGCGCTGGGCTGACGCCTTCGCTCAGGGCCATGCGGCGGGTATCGACGAGGTGGATGGCGGGCAGCCGGGCGGCGCTCACGGCCCGCTCTTCGAGGCTGAGCAGGGTGTAGCGGCCGGTTTGGGCATGGGCCCAGGATTCCAGGCTGGGGGTGGCGGAGCCCAGGACGATGGGCAATTTACCCAGGCTGGCGCGGTAGATGGCCAGGTCCCGGGCCGAGTAGCGCATGCCGTCCTGCTGCTTGTAGGAGGCATCGTGCTCCTCATCGACCACGATCAGGCCAAGCTCCGGCAGGGGGGTGAAGATGGCAAGCCGGGTGCCGACGATGATCCGGGCTTGGCCCAGAAAAGCCGCCTTCCACTCCCGCTCGCGCGCCGCTTCGGCCAGTTCGCTATGCAAGATGGCGGTCGGCACGCTGGGAAAACGCTGGCGGATGCGCGCTTCGAGCTGAGGCGTCAGGTTGATTTCCGGCACCAGCAGCAGGGCCTGCTGGCCCCGTTCCAGGGCGGCGGTGATGAGGCGCAGATAGACCTCGGTCTTGCCGCTGCCGGTGACCCCGTGCAGCAGGAAGGGGGCGTAGCCGCTGCTGTGATTGACCGCGGCCAGGACCCGCTCCTGTTCTGCGGTGAGCCGGGGCGGGCCGGGTTCCACCCCCTTGCCGGCGGCCTTGGCTTTGGTGTTCCTGCGCTTGGCGGGGCTGGCCTTCTTCAGGCCGGGGGGCAGGGCTTGCAGCAGCACTTCGCCCAGAGCGGCCTGGTAATAGCTGCTGGCGAATTCGCAGAGCTGGAAGAAGTCCGGGGGCAAGGGTGGAGTATCGGCAAGGATCTCCAGGGCTGGCTTCAGTTGTTCCGGGGCCAGGTCGCTGTGGCCGGGCAGGCTGACGATGATGCCGATCTTTTCGCTCCGGCCAAAGGGCACCCGGATGCGCAAGCCCGGTTCAGCCGGGCCCAGGCCGTCGATCAGGTAATCAAACAGCCGGTGCAGGGGCAGGTCCAGGGCAACCCGGGCGATGTTCATGGCGCTGGCAGGGCGGCTGGCAGGGCGGCTGGCAGGGCGGCTGGCAGGGCGGCTGGCCGCCATTCCAGCGGAATTTCAGGCTCATCCTCAGAAGCTGTGGATAAGTTTGTGGAGAAAGACTGGAAGAAGGCCCGGAACCCTTTGCCCATCAGGCTTTTGCTGGCCCTGCCTGAACATGGGGAAATTGAAATTCCTTTGGAAACAGGCGCATGGATGTTGTTACCGATTGTCAAGAGGCAAGGAGTGATGTGGGTCACAGAACTGCAATCTGTGTATAAGTCGAGCCTCATGGCGGACTCATGTCCCGGAAACGGGTGTTCGGCGGCGGTAGTTATGCACCGTTTCCACCAGCGCCGTGACATGCTCGGGCGGGGTGAATTGGGAAATGCCGTGGCCCAGGTTGAAGACATGGCCGGTATCGCCGGGGCCGAAGGCATCGAGCACCTGGGTGGCTTCGGCGGCGATCTTCTCCGGCGGGGCAAACAGCACGTTGGGGTCGAGGTTGCCTTGCAGGGCGACCTGCTCGCCCACCCGGCGGCGGGCTTCGCCGATGTCGATGGTCCAGTCCAGGCCCACCCCGGCGCAGCCGATGGCGGCGATCTTCTCCAGCCACAGGCCGCCCCCCTTGGTGAACACGATGACGGGAATCTGTTCTCCGTCCCAGGTCGGGTGCAGGCCGGCGATGATCTTCTCCATGTAAGCCAGGGAAAACTCCGGGAAGGCGGCGCTGGAGAGGGAGCCGCCCCAGGTGTCGAAGATCATCACCGCCTGGGCGCCGCATTCGATCTGGGCATTGAGGTAGGCGGTGACGGCGGTGGCGGTGACCGAGAGGATGCGGTGCAGCAGGTCGGGCCGGCTATAGAGCATGGCCTTGATGTGGCGGAAATCCTTGGAGCCACCCCCTTCCACCATGTAGCAGGCCAGGGTGTAGGGGCTGCCGGAAAAGCCGATCAGGGGCACGGCGTTGTCGAGCGCCTTGCGGATTTCCCGCACCCCATCCATGACGTAGCCCAGGTGATCGTAAGGGTCCGGCGCGCTGAGGCCATTGATCGCCCATTCTTCCCGCAGCGGGCGCTCGAAGCGGGGGCCTTCGCCGGCCTCGAAATAGAGGCCGAGCCCCATGGCGTCGGGCACGGTGAGGATGTCGGAGAACAGGATGGCCGCGTCCAGATCGTAGCGGGCCAGGGGCTGCAGGGTGACTTCGCAGGCCAGGTCGGGCGACTTGCACAGGGAGAGGAAGTCGCCGGCGCGCTTTCGGGTCTCACAGTATTCGGGCAGGTAGCGGCCGGCCTGGCGCATCAGCCAGATGGGGGTGTGATCGGTGGCTTCCTTGAGCAGGGCCCGGAGGAAATTGTCATTCTTGGGTCGGGACACGGGAGACGCTCCGGAAAAGGGAAAGGCGGGATTATCCCCGAGTGAAGGGCTGGGCGTCGAGGGCGCCCCAGGCTTCCGAGCCGGTTTGCGATCGGGCATCGGGAGGGATGGAGTAAGTGCCGACAACATGCGCCACGGGTTCTGTTGTGCCTTCCGAGTACAGGGAAACCTCGCCTACGACGAGTGATCTTCCTGTCTTGAGCAATTTGCAGACTCCGATGATGCCTCGGTCTGCGGCAGGCTTGCGCAGGAAGTTGATGGTCAGGCTGGTCGTGACGGCCAGTGGCACGATCCCGATCCGGCCGAGAATCGCAACGTATAGCGCAACGTCGGCAACTCCCATGAGGACGGGGCCGGAGACGGTGCCGCCTGGCCTCAACTCGCTTGGGCCGACTTCATGGAAAACGGTGGCACCGCCCGGACTGATTTCCCGCACGACACATTTTGTTTGTGGAAATTCTGCGGCGATGAAGGCGGCAACTTCTTGTTGAGTAGTCATGATGTTCATCACTTGGGTTTTGATGGAAGGGATGGCGTAGAACGCTTCTTTGAGCCGGTACGTGGCTCCCGGCTCAGTTAGCCGCTGGCCATGGGTCGGCAGGCCGTGCAGACGCCGGGAGGGTTCGAGACTGCGGCGCAGACGTGATCGTCGTGCCCGGTTTCCTCGACCCGTTGCACCTTGAAGTCGGGGAGGTTCAGGAGGGTCGCGGGCATGGGCTACGAGCGGCGCTTGCGCCATTCCTCGATCATTCGGCCAGGGGGGCGCGACGCCAGGATCAGCACCATCATGCGGGACAGGTGGCCGGTGGAGTTCCCTTTCGTTACGACTTCACCACCGGGGTGAAGTCAGACCACTGCTCGATGCGGAAGGCACGGATGTCGCGCACGGACTTCTCGTACATCAGTGCGCTTCCGGATCGTCGGATAGATGCGTCAGGCGGTACTCAGCCTTCTCGCCCGTCTCCACCATCGTGACCTCGATCATTCAGTCGCCATCATCCAGCTGGCGAATGGCCTGACCTACCTCGTACTTCGGCCCGAAAGGCCCGAAAGGCCCGAAGCTCTTGATCTTGCCGACCGGGACCGGCGGCGGCGCAATGGCAGCGTGCATGACCGTTCTCCCACAAATCCGGGTTGATGGTAGATGAACGCTCCAACGAAGACAACATCGAAATCCGCTTTTACTCCAAGCTGACGGCAGCCGGTTCAGACCTCGAAAACACACTCAAATCCGGATGGCCTTTCCAGGAAAGCGGCTTTTCCTGAGCGCCGGGGTCAAGCCTCGCCGGCAGGGTAGAGATTTTTCGTCGGGCCAGGCGCATGGCGAAGGCGGCGGGAAGGGCCGGGGTCAGAAGAAGTGGAAACCGACCTGGAACAGCTGCTCCACCTGGCGCACCAGTTTCTTCTGGATACAGAACACGATCACATGATCGCCGGACTGGATGACGGTATCGCCATGGGCTATTTCCACCCGGCCAGAGCGACGATCCACCGTGCCGTCATCGCGGACATGCACGGGTTCCACATGCTCGAAATCGCGCACCAGGGCGGCGACGGTGACGCCTTTGGGCCAGGGAATGTCGGCGATGCGCCGGCCCACCACCTTGGAACTGTTCAGATCGCCATGGGCGACCAGTTCCAGGGCTTCGGCCGCGCCCCGGCGCAGGGAATGCACGGTCGTCACGTCGCCGCGGCGGACATGGGCGAGCAGGGTGCCGATGGAAACGTGGGCGGGGGAGATGCCGATGTCGATGGGGCCGCCCTGGACCATGTCGGCATAGGCGCGCCGGTTGATCAGGGCCACCACCCGGTTGCAGCCCATGCGCTTGGCCAGCGAGGCGGCCATGATGTTGTCTTCGTCGTCGTTGGTCAGCGCCAGGAACAGGTCCATCTCGGCGATGTTTTCCTGCTCCAGCAGTTCCTCGTCGGTGGCATCGCCAAACAGCACCAGGGCGCCCTTGAGATTGCTGGCGATGTATTCGGAGCGGCTGCGCACGTTCTCGATGATCTTGACCTCGTAGTGCTTTTCCAGGGTGGCCGCCACGCGAAGGCCGATGTTGCCGCCCCCGGCGATCATGATGCGCTGCACCGGATTCGTCATGCGCCGCAGTTCCCGCAGCACCGGGCGGATGTGTTCGTCAGCGGCCAGCACGAACACTTCGTCGCCGGGCAGGATGTGGGTTTCGCCGCTGGGGATGATGGCCTGGTCTTGCCGGTAGATGGCGGCGATACGCGCTTCCATGCCGAGCGGCAGGTGTTCCTTCATCTTCCTGACCGGCTTATGCACCAGCAGGCCGTCTTCGAAGGCGCGCACGGCCACCAGGGACACCCGGCCCCTGGCAAATTCCAGGACCTGCAGGGCTTCGGGGAACTCGATCAGGCGCACCACGTAGTCGGTGATGATCTGCTCGGGGCAGATGGCGAAATCCACCGCGAAATTGTCCGGGGAGAGCAGCTGCGGGTCTTCGAGGAAGTCGCGCGAGCGCAGCCGGGCGATGCGGGTGGGGACATTGAACAGGCTCTGGGCGATCTTGCAGGCCACGAGGTTGGTCTGGTCGCTCTGGGTCACGGCAATCACCAGGTCCGCGTCTTCGGTCCCGGCGCTCCGGAGCACCGAGGGATAGGCGGCGTTGCCGGTGATGGCGCGCAGATCGAGGCGGTCCTGCAGGGCCGCGATCCGCGCTGCGTCGCTATCGACGATGGTGATGTCGTTTTCTTCGGACACCAGGCTTTCCGCCACACTGGCGCCGACCTGGCCCGCCCCGAGAATGACGATCTTCATGTGCCGTTCTCCTCCCCGCTGCGGCGGCCCACGGCCACCCCGAGCAGCTTCAGCTTGCGATACAGGTGGGTGCGTTCCAGGCCGGAGCGGTCCGCCACCCGGGTCATGTTGCCGCCTTCGGCCCGGAGCAGGTGTTCGAAGTAATGTCTTTCAAAGGCGTCCCGGGCTTCCCGCAGGGGGTGTTCGAACAGTTCCCGCAGGCCCTCCGGGGCCAGGGTGGCTTGCGGTTGTTCCGCCTCCGGCAGCAGGCGGCGGATGTCGGCCTCGGTGATTTCTTCTTCCAGGGCGGTCAGGGCCAGATTGCGGATCAGGGCCTGCAGGTCGTTCCAGCCCGTTTCATTGGGCCACTTGCGGACCCGCAGCAGGTTCAGGGCGGCACTGGAAAAGTGGCGCAGGGGCACTTCCTGGCGCTCCACCATCTGGGTCAGGAACAGGCCAATCACTTCGGGCAGTTCGTCCGCATGCTGGTTGAGGTTGGGCAGGGCCAGCCAGACTTCGCCCAGGCGGGCCAGCAGCTGGGCATCCCAGCCGCGGCTGCCCAGGCTGGTCAGGGATTGGGACGAGGCGGCCACGAGCAGGATGTTGTGCTTGTGCACCCGTTCCAGGGCAAAGGCCAGGTTCATCTGTTGCAGCTTGCCCAGGCTGGCCAGGTCGCTGACGTAGATCAGGCCGCCGGCGGTCTTTTGCAGCAGTTCCTGGTTCATGGGGGCGGTGCATTCGAGCAGATCCAGCCAGGGCGACTGGGGCCGCTGCAGGGTGCGGGCGCAGATTTCGGCGATCGGGCCGGAGCCGCCCTTGAGCATCAGGATGCTGGTCTTGGCGGCCGCCTGTTCCAGGCGCTTCTTCAGGTCCCGGAACAAGGCGGCATGGGCCAGGGCGTCCAGGGTGAGCGGTGGGCGCTGGCCGATGTGGTCGTGCTTCAGGGCCTTCTTGACCGTGGACAGCAGCTTTTGCAGGGCGATCGGTTTTTCCAGGAAATCCACCGCGCCGATGCGGGTGGCCTCCACGGCCGTGTCGATGGTGCCGTGCCCCGACATCATGACGACCGGCATGGTCAGCAGGCCGGCGGCGGACCATTCCTTCAACAGCGAAATGCCGTCCGTGTCCGGCATCCAGATGTCGAGCAGTACCAGATCCGGGGTGGTTTCGCTGCGGATCTGACGGGCGGCCGCGGCGTTCTCGGCCAGCCGCACGTCATGGCCTTCGTCGGCCAGAATTTCCGAGAGCAGTTCCCGGATGCCGATCTCGTCGTCAACGACCAGTATCTCTGCCATTTTTTCCTTCCTTGTTGCCTTCCTTCGCCAGGGGCAGGCGGATGCTGATGCAGGCGCCGCCCTCCGGGAGGTTGCTGATGTCGATGCTGCCCAGGTGCTCGTCCACGATCTTCTTGACGATGGGCAGGCCCAGCCCCGTGCCCCGGGGCTTGGTGGTGATGTAGGGTTCGAACACCCGGGGCAGGATATCCACCGGAAAGCCCTTGCCGTTGTCGATGATCTGCAACAGGGCAAAGGTTTGCCTGTTTTCGGTGCGGATCAAGAGCCGGGGCTCGGGCAGCCCCTCCAGGGCATCCTGGCCGTTCCTGAGCAGGTTGTGGATCACCTGGCGGATCTGGTTGGCATCGCCCAGCACCGGGGGCAGTTCCGGCGCCAGTTCCGGGCTGACCCGGACCTCGGAGTTCTCATAGAGGCCGAGCACTTCGCGGATCAGGCTGTTCAGGTCGAGGGGCGCCAGTTCCGGGGCCGGGTGGCGGGAATAATCGCGGAAATCATCCACCATCCGCTTCATGGCCTGAACCTGGTTGATGATGGTCTGGGTGGCGCGCTCCAGCATCTCCGCCTCCTTGCCGCTCAGGTGGTCGGCCAGCTTCATCTGCAGGCGCTCGGCGGAAAGCTGGATGGGCGTGAGCGGGTTCTTGATCTCGTGCGCCAGGCGCCGGGCCACCTCGCCCCAGGCGGCGCTGCGCTGGGCGGCGATGAGTTGGGTGACGTCATCAAACACCACCACATGGCCGCCGCCGCTGGCCTCGGGCAGGCGGGTGCCGCGCAGCAGCAGGGCCTGGGCGATGCCGCCTTCTTGCTCCAGTTCGAGCTGGCCCTGCCATTCGGCGGGACTGTCCGGGCCGAAATGCTGGCGGATGAACTGGCCCAGCTCCGGGTAGCGGCCCCAGTCCTCGGTGGGCTGGCCTACCAGTTCCGACAGGGATTCGCCCAGCACGGTGATGGCTCCCTCATTGATCGTGCGCAGGGTGAAATGGCGATCGAATACCAGCACCCCGGCCGAGAGGTTGGCGAGGATGGATTCCAGGTAGGCCCGGGCCGATTCCACCTCGCTGCGGTGCCGCTTCGCCTCGCGCCGGGCCTCGTCCAGTTGCCGGGTCATCTGGTTGAAGGACTGGGTCAGCATCCCCAGCTCATCGCGGCTGTAGATCGCCTGGCGCGGCGAGTAGTCGCCCTGGGCCACGGCCTGGGTGCCCTCGGCCAGGATCGAGAGCGGGGCGGAGAGGCGCCGGGCCATGAAGAAAGCCAGGGCGAAGGCGGCAAACAGGGCGACCAGCACCGTCAGGGTCAGGGTCAGGGCGTAGATCTGGGTCAGGCCCTGGCGGGCCAGCTGCAGTTCCTGATAGTCGCGGTAGACTTCCTGCACCGCTTCGGCATTCCGGGCCAGGCTCGCCGGTACGGGCTGGGAGAGTTGCAAAACCCGGGGTTGTTCAAAGAAGGTGAGCGGCGTCACCGGCACCATGACGCGCAGGGTCATGCCGTCGCCTTCGCCCTCGATGGCGGTCACGGGGCGGCCGGTGCGCGCCTGCTTCAGTTCGGCAGGCGAGGGCAGGGGCGGCAGCAGGCGGGTCAGTTCAGCCTGTGCGCTGGTGATGAGCTGGCCATTGGGGCCGAACAGGGCGGCGGAATCCACCCCGGCCTGTTCGCGCAGGCGGGACAGCAGCAGGCGTTGGGCGCTGTCGGGCCGGTCGGCCAGTTCCAGGGCCATGCCCCGGGCCTTCTGGGCCAGTTCCCCGAGCAGGGAATCGAGGGCCGAGCGGCCCAGGTTGAGGCCTGATTCCAGGGCCTTTTCCACCCGCACGTCGAACCAGCTTTCGATGGAACGGGTGATGAACTGCACCGAAACCCCATACACCAGGGTGCCGGGCACCACGGCCACGAGGCCGAACATCAGCATCAGCCTGAGCTTGAGCCGGGAGCCGAACACCTGGGCCCGGTAGTCGCGCCACAGGGCATGCACCTGCCAGCCCACCAGACCGAGCAGGATCACGGCGACCAGGATGTTGAGCCCCAGGATCAGCGGGTACTGGTTGGCGAAGAGGATGGTGTTCGCCGAGGTGGAGGCCAGCAGCAAGAACCAGAGGATGGTTCCCAGGGCGGCCCCCAGGGCTCCCGCGATGGCCAGCAGGCGTTTCATCGGTTGTCCTGGGGGGGCTGGGCCAGCGCCGTTTCGGTTTCCGGCACGGCGGCCGGTGGCGGTACCACGAAGGTCCAGTATTGCCAGTCTGAATTCAGGTTCCAGTCCCGGCTGCCCAGGGCCGAGACCTGAAAGGGCTTGGGCAGTTGGGAAATGTCCAGGCGCAGGCGCAAGGCCGCCTGGTAGCTGTCGCCGGGTTTGAGCGGGCCTTCGATGACGTGCCAGCGGCGCACCCGGGAGAGCATTTGCAGGGCTTCTTCCAGGCTGGCGAAGGACTGGTGCAGGGCGCCGGTGGACAGGCGGTACTGGCGGGTCAGGGCGTGGTAGCTGAGGCGCCAGTTCTGGCTGCGGCTGGCTACTTTCTCGTTCAGCCAGTACCAGCGCGGCCGTTCCAGTTCGAATTCGAGGACGAAATTGAGGACCACCCCCTTGGCCACGGCCTCTTCCAGGCGGGGGTTGAAGTCGATGCGGAAATCGGCGGCAAGGGCGTAGCCTTCCTCGCTGGGCAGCAATTCGGGATTGCGGATATCGATGCTGCCCGCCCAGGCCGCGGGGGCCAGCAGGGGGAGCAGAATCAGGCAGCAGGCCAGCAGCCAGCCAGCCAGGCGCTCAGGCCAGTTTTTGCAGCAGGGCATAGTAGAAACCATCATGTTCTGCCCCGGGCAGCCATTGTTCCTCGCTGACCCGGCGGGCATCCGCAGTGCGATTCAGGAATTTTGCCACCTGCTCGCCGTTTTCTTCCGGAAAGACCGAGCAGCTAGCATAAAGCAATTTGCCGCCGGGCTGCAGGGCGGTCCACAGCCGTTCCAGGATGCGTCGCTGGGCGTAGGCAAACCTGAGAATGTCCTGGGGCTGGCGCAGCCACTTGGCATCCGGGTGGCGGCGCACCACGCCGCTGGCGGAGCAGGGTACGTCGGCCAGGATGGCGTCGAAGGCAGCCGGTTCCCGGCCCCAGGCACGGGGGGCGCTGGCATCGCCGCAGCGCACCCG
>NZ_JBASOH010000055.1:0-20741 GCF_049658005.1 Azovibrio sp.
GGCGGTGAGCCAGATGGACGAGATGACTCAGCAGAACGCCGCCCTGGTAGAAGAAGCGGCGGCAGCGGCAGAGAGCCTGGAGGAGCAGGCCAGGAGCCTGGCCGAGGCCGTCTCCGTGTTCCGCCTCGGTGCCGGTCAGCGGCCCGCGCCGGGCATGCACCTGCCGCCCCCGGGCGTGGAGGTTTCCGGGTTTGCCTCCGGAGCAACGTCGTCCCGGCTCGGGGCGAAGAAGCCGGCCGCCCTGCCGGCCAGTCTCGATGACGAGTGGGAAGAGTTCTGAAACCCATGGTTGCCGACAGCAAAAAGCCCCTCTCCCTGGCCGAGCGCCTGGCCGCGATCCGCCAGGCCGGCGCTTCGATGACCCATGGCCCCCTGGATTCTGCCAGCCGGGAATTCGAGTTCAAGCCCGGCGATTTCGAGCGGGTCAGGAAGTTGATCTACGGCCATGCGGGCATTTCCCTCTCCGCGGCCAAGCAGGACATGGTCTATTCCCGCCTGGCCCGGCGCCTCAGGGCCACGGGGATGAAGTCCTTTTCCCAGTACCTGGATCACCTGGAACATGGCCAGGATGCGCTCGAGTGGGAGCGCTTCATCAATGCCCTGACCACGAATCTGACCTCCTTCTTCCGCGAGCCGCACCACTTTCCGATTCTGGCCAGGCACCTGCAGAAGGTGGCTCAGACGCGCAAGCAGATCAACATCTGGTGCTGCGCGGCGTCCACCGGCGAGGAGCCCTATTCGATTGCCATGACGGTGGCGGATACCTTTCCCGGTGGCGGCCCACAGGTCAGCATCCTCTGCTCCGACCTGGATACGAATGTGCTGGCGACGGCGGAAAAGGGCATCTACCCCCTGGACCGGACCGACAAGATTCCGCCGGAGCAACTCAAACGCTACTTCCTCAAGGGGGCCGGCGCCCAGGAAGGGAAGGTCAGTGTCCGTCCCGAATTGCGCCGCTTGCTGACCTTCCGGCAGATCAACCTGCTCGATCCGGTCTGGCCGGTGAACGGGCCACTCGATGTGATCTTCTGCCGTAATGTGATGATTTATTTCGATAAACCGACCCAGTACAAGATTCTTTCCCGCTTCGCGCCACTGCTCCAGCCTGACGGGCTGATGTTTGCCGGGCATTCGGAGAGCTTTTTGCACGCGGCGGACTTGTTCCGCTCCCTGGGCAAGACGGTTTATGAACTGGCCAACAAGCCCCGCTGAGGGGAGGAGTCCTGCGCGTGGATCATGCCTACGAGGAATATCTGGCCAGCAATTTCTACCAGGACCGCAGCTTCCATTGTGAGGCGGCGAAGATCCTGCCGGGGGAATACTTCGTCACCGCCCGGGACATGGTGCTGGTCACCGTGCTGGGTTCCTGCGTCGCGGCCTGCATCCGCGACACGGTCAGCGGTGTGGGCGGCATGAACCACTTCATGCTGCCCGAAAGCGGCGGCCGGGATCTGGTCGCGTCCTCGGCCCGTTACGGGACCTATGCCATGGAAGTGCTGATCAACCACCTGCTCAAGCTGGGGGCCCGGCGCAACCGGCTGGAGGCCAAGGTGTTTGGCGGCGGGGCGGTCATGCAGAGCCTCTCCGGCAGCAATGTCGGCGCCAGGAATGCCGAGTTTGTCCTGAATTTCCTGACGCTTGAAAAAATTCCCGTGGTGGCCAAGGATCTGCTCGATTCCTATCCGCGCAAGGTCTATTACTTTCCCAACAGCGGTCGGGTGCTGGTCAAGAAACTGCACCGGGTCCACAACGATACCCTTTTCAGCCGCGAACAGGCCTACCAGAGCCGGCTGGCTTCGGCCAAGGTGGAGGGGGATGTGGAATTGTTCATTTGAGCCGGCGGCACCGCTTTTCCCAACAGGGGCTTTATGACGATACGTGTTCTCGTAATCGATGATTCGGCGCTGATGCGCAAGCTATTGACGGAGATCATCCATGGCGCTGCCGACCTGGAGGTGGTGGGCACGGCACCCGATGCGGCGAGTGCCCGCGAGATGATCAAATCCATGAATCCCGATGTGCTGACCCTGGATGTGCAGATGCCCGGGATGGATGGCCTGGCGTTCCTGGAAAAACTGATGCGCCTGCGGCCCATGCCGGTGGTGATGGTATCCGCCTTTACCCAGGCCGGCTCCGAAACCACCCTCAAGGCACTCGAACTGGGCGCAGTGGATTTCATTGCCAAGCCCCGGGCCGGGTCGGCCCTGAGCCTCGAAGAATATGGCCGCGAACTGGCGGACAAGATCCGGGCGGCCAAGGCAGCCCGGCTGCGCTGCCGGGGGCTGATCCGTCCGGCAGATCAGGATGCCGCAGGCAGCCGGGTCTTTGCTCCGGTGCGCGCCCTGTCCGGCGGAGCCGGAAAAGTCATCTTCCTGGGGGCCTCCACGGGGGGCACGGAGGCGATCAAGGAGTTCCTGCTCGGCATGCCGGCCAACTGCCCGCCGATCCTGATCGTGCAGCACATGCCGGAAACCTTCACCGCGTCCTTCGCAGCCCGGCTCAACAGTCTTTGTCAGCCCACGGTGATCGAGGCTCAAGGGGGTGAAAAGGTGTCGCCGGGAATGGTTTATATTGCGCCTGGCCATTCGCATCTGCGGGTATGCCGGACGGCAGCTGGCGTGGTGACCGAATTGTCGAAAGCAGATCCGGTCAATCGCCATCGCCCTGCCGTCGATGTGCTGTTTGATTCCGCCGCAGCGCTGATGGGCAATCAGGCCGTGGGCGTCCTGCTGACCGGCATGGGCAAGGACGGCGCCCAGGGTCTGCTCCGGATGCGCCAGGCGGGGGCCCGGACCTTTGCCCAGGATGAAGCCAGTTGCGTCGTCTATGGCATGCCCCGGGAGGCTTTCCTGATCGGCGCCGTCGATGAAGTGGTGGGGCTGGACGAGATGGCGCGGCGGGTCCTGGCCGCGTTTGGCAAAGCCGTGGCTTAAAGAGGGGATTCCTACTAAAGTGTCGGCGTTTTCCGGCGCAATACGGAATGGAGGCTATTTGATGCAGATTACAGGAAAAACCGAAGGCGCCCAGGGCGTGATCACGTTGAGCGGACGTTTCGATTTCAACCGCCACCGCGAATTTCGCAGCGCCTGCGATCCCCTGCTGGAAGATGCCCAGGTGCAGGTGCTCCAGGTCGATCTGGGCCAGGTGGATTACATGGACAGTTCCGCGCTCGGCATGTTGCTCATGCTGCGGGACAAGGCGGGGGCGGCGAAGAAGCAGGTGGTGCTTCTGAATGTGCGCGGCAATGTGAAGCAGGTTCTGGAAATCGCCAATTTTGGTAAATTGTTCTCCATCGTCTGAACAAGGTCTGAACATGGAAACCCTCCCGGGAGGGGGAATCAGGAGAGCGGCATGAGAACGGTGGCGGGCAAGACAAGAGGCGCCCTGCTTGCGCAAGTGGCCCTGGGGGTGGCCACCTGGTGGGTGGCCCGGAGACTGGGCATGAGCGAGACCGGCGCGCTCGCCGTGGCAGCGGCTGCCGGCCTGCTGGCCGCCGGCGTGCTGGCGGTCCTGCTGGAAGCGGTGACGGTGCGGCCCTTGCTGGAACTCAGGGGGGCCATCGAGCAGATGTATCAGGATGGCGATCTGACGCGCCGGGTCAGCGTCCGCGGCAAGGGGGAAATTGCGGCCACGGCGGATTCCTTCAACAAGTTGATAGGCAGTTACCAGACCATCATTGGCAAGGTGTTTTTCAATTCCGTCGAAATCGAGAAAGCCGCCCGGCAGTTGGTCGTCGAATCCCACCGGGTGGCGGCGGGCTCCTCCCAGCAGTTTGCCGCCGCCCAGGCGACCACGGATGCCATGGTGCAATTGATGGGCAACATGAACGAGGTGAGTCAGCGGGCCCATGAAACGGCCCATATCGCGCAAGAGGCCAGTGCTCTGTCGCGGGATGGCGTCAAGATCGTCACCCAGGCGTCCCAGGAAATGGAAAGGATTGCCGACTCCGTGACCCAGTCGGCAGAAGTGGTTCAGGCGCTGGGGGAACGCTCCAGGGCCATTTCCGGCATCGTCCAGACCATTCGCGAAATCGCCGAGCAGACCAATCTGCTGGCCCTCAATGCCGCCATCGAGGCGGCCCGGGCGGGGGAGCAGGGACGGGGCTTTGCCGTGGTGGCCGACGAGGTGAAAAAACTCGCCGAGCGGACCTCGTCGGCCACGGGCGAAATCAGCCAGATGATCGGTGCGATCCAGGTCGAGACGGCTTCGGCCATCCATTCGATTCAGGCCGGCACGGATCAGGCCCGCAATGGCGCCCTGCTGGCCCGCCAGGCTTCAGGATCCCTGGAGGCCATCAACCAGGGCGCCCAGGACACCATGCAAAAGGTGGATGCCATCGCCAGCGCCATCGAACAGCAAAGTGCCACGGGTTCGGATATTGCTGAACACATCCATTCCATCATGGAGCAGTCCCAGGCCAATTCAGAAGCGGCCGGGCAGACCTTGAAGGAAGCCGAGCAACTCGATTACCTGGCCGTGAATCTCAAGGAGATTGGCAATGTGTTCAAGCTGGGCAGTGCCGGGGATGCCGCCCTGAAGCTGCATTCGAAGATGCCCGGGATCGTGCAGGACATGGCGCAACAGGTTGGGGCGGCACTCGAAGCGGCGGTGGCGCGCCGGAAAATCACCCTCGATGAACTGTTCGACGACCAGTATCAGCCCATTGCCGGCACCAAGCCGCCCAAGTTCAATACCCGCTTTGATGCCCTGTGTGATCAGTTGCTGCCCCAGATTCAGGAGCCCTTGGTCAACCAGAATCCGGAAATGGTGTATGCCATCACCTGTGACCGGCGCGGCTATGTGCCGACCCATAACAAGCGCTTCTCTCAGCCCCTGACGGGCAATGAGCAGGTGGATTTCATCAATAACCGGACCAAGCGCATATTTGACGACCCGGTGGGGCGGCGTTGTGGTGATCATGAAAAGGCATTCCTGCTGCAGACCTACCGGCGCGATACCGGGGAAATCATGCATGACATTTCGGCCCCCGTTTATGTGCAGGGCCGTCACTGGGGCGGGGTGCGTATTGGCTACAAGACCGATACATGATGTGATCGGCGGTTTCAGCGCTCACGAATTCTGTGTATCCTGCTTATGATGGGGCAACGGGTATGACCTGCAATCCGGAAAGTTTTTTGGGGATGAACAATGTCTGAACTGCTCAAAAGTATCGACGCGAGGACCAAGCTCGCGGGTACCAACAAGCTCGAAATTCTGCTGTTTTCCCTGGGGGAGGACCGCCGCACGGGCCGGCGCGAGACCTATGGCATCAATGTGTTCAAGGTGCGCGAGGTGATGCGCACCCCGCCCATCACCGTGGCACCGGACATGCCTCCTGCGGTCGAAGGCATGGTCAGTCTGCGCGGCATCCTGGTGCCGGTGGTGGATCTGGCCAAGTATGCCGGGGTGGATTCGGATGCCCGCCGGGACATCATGATCGTTACCGAGTACAACGGCCATACCCAGGGCTTTCTGGTGGAAGCCGTGGATAGCATCCTGCGCCTGGACTGGAGCATGATGCGGGTTCCTCCGGATATGCTGACGGCCCAGATGGGTGGCCTGGTCACCGCGGTGACCGAGCTGGAAGACGGTCGCCTGATCATGATGATGGACGTGGAAAAGGTGCTTGCCGAAACCTCCCACAGTGATGATGACGACATCCACTTCAAGAGCATTGCACCTCTGGAGAAGCCCGGTGTGACGGTATTCTTCTGCGATGATTCGAGCGTGGCGCGCAAGCAGATTTCCCGCACCCTCGATGCCATGGGTGTGAAGTATGTGTCGGCGAACAACGGCCGGCAGATGTGGGAAGAGCTGGAGAAAGCGGCGGACTATGCCAAAGCGACCGGTCAGTCGCCTTCCGATGTGGTCAGTCTGGTGCTGACGGATATTGAAATGCCCGAGATGGATGGTTACATCCTGACCAAGAAGATCAAGAGTGATCCCCGCTTTGCCTCGGTGCCCGTGATCATGCACTCCTCCTTGTCCGGCATGTCCAATCAGAGCCTGGGCCTGTCTGTCGGGGTGGATGAATATGTTCCCAAGTTCGAGGCTCAGCGCTTATCCGAAATATTGCGGCGGCGTCTGACCGAACGCTTCCCCGCCGAGGTTTGAGGCCAGGAGATTCAGATGGACATGCAGGAAAACAAGAAGCTGCTCGACGGTGTCGACGCCCGAACCCGCCTGGCGGGCTCCAACCAGATGGAAATCCTGCTGTTTTCCCTGGGGACCCGGGAAACCTTCGGGATCAATGTGTTCAAGGTGCGCGAGGTGGGGTGTACCCCCCACATCACCAAGACCCCGAACATGCCCAAGGGGGTCGAGGGCCTGATTTCCCTGCGCGGCAACGTCATTCCGGTGCTGTCGCTGGCTTCCTACCTGGACCTGGAAGAGCCTCCCGAAGGGCTGGGCAAGACCATGATGGTGGCGGAGTATTCCAAGCGCACCCTGGGTTTTCTGGTTCATGAGGTGGATCGCATCATTCGCGTGGACTGGGAGAGGGTCAAGGCGCCGGAGAGTGTCTTGAATGCCAATCAAGGCTTGATCTCCGCCGTGATCGAGTTGAGCGGCGGACATCTGGTATCCATCCTCGACGTGGAGCAGATTCTGGCCAACGCCTTTGGCGAGGCGGTCATCGTCGACATCCCGCCGGCCCGGGTCGAGGAGGAGGCCAGTGTTTTCTTTGTCGACGATTCCATCGTGGCGCGCAAGAAGATTGCCGAGGTCCTGGACAAGCTGGGGGTCAAGCACAAGCATGCCACCAACGGCGCTGAAGCCTGGACCCGGCTCCAGGCCATTGCCGCTCATGCCCAGCAAATGAATATTCCGATGCGGGACGAAATCAACCTGATTCTCGTGGATGCGGAAATGCCCGAGATGGACGGCTATGTGCTGACCAAGAACATCAAGTCCGACCTCCGCTTCGAGGGGGTGCCCGTCGTCATGCATTCTTCCCTCTCATCCGAGGCCAATCGCGCCATGGGCAAGTCCGTGGGGGTCGATGCCTACGTCGCCAAGTTTGATGCAGAAGTGCTGGCCGACACCTTGCGGCCCCTGTTGGAAAGATAACGAGTTTCTGGAGTGCAGCATGCCTGTTGATCCCAAAATGAAAATTCTGGTGGTGGATGACTTTTCCACCATGCGTCGCATTGTGCGTAATCTGCTCAAGGAATTGGGCTACACCAATGTCGATGAGGCCGAGGACGGCGCCATCGCCCTGCAAAAATTGAATGCAGGCGGCTTCGATTTCGTGGTGACGGACTGGAACATGCCGAACATGGATGGCTTGACCCTGCTGCAGACCATCCGCTCCACTCCGGCATTGAAGCATCTGCCGGTCCTGATGATCACGGCCGAGGCGAAGAAGGAAAACATCATCGCAGCCGCGCAGGCGGGTGCCAGTGGCTACATCGTCAAGCCTTTCACCTCGGCAACCCTGGCGGAGAAGCTGCACAAGATTTTTGAAAAAATGGGCCAGGCTTGAGGAGTAGACGATGACGGCCAATAACGATTCTGCTGAGCTGGAAGCCCTGTTCGATAGCGTGGCGGCCACGGTTCGGGTTGAGCCAGCACCGGCCGCCCCCGCCCCCACCGCCCCCACCGCCCCTGCTTCGTCAGGCATCACGGATCTGGGCGACAGTGATGATCTGCAGGCCCTGTTTGATAGCGTGGCTTCCAGTTTTCATGCTTCCGGGCCTGGCGCTGCAAAAACGCCAAGCGCGGCCGCGGTTGAAAGCCGTGCGGGCGGCGAAGAGTGGCCCGCCCAGGAAACCGTGTTCAACCGCATCGGGCAGATGGCGCGCCAGTTGCACGACACCTTGCATCAGCTGGGCTACGACAAACTGCTGGAGCAGACGGTCAGCTCCCTGCCAGATGCCAAGGACAGGCTGGCTTATGTGGCCAACCTCACGGAGCAGGCCGCCTGCCGGGTGCTCAATGCGACGGATATTGCCAAGCCTGTGGTGGATGAGCTGGAAAAAAATGCCCTCGCCCTCGGGGCGCGCTGGGACAAGGTTTTCAGTAATCAGATGAGCACCGCCGAGTTCCGGCAACTGGCGGAGGAAACGCGCCGCTATCTGAAGGCCGGGGTTCCGGAGGGGGTCAAGGTCATCAATGCGCAGTTGATGGAAATCATGATGGCCCAGGATTTTCAGGATCTGACGGGTCAGGTCATCAAGAAGATCGTCGGGCTGACCCAGGATCTGGAAAACGGACTCATGACGGTCCTGATTGAAGTGATGCCGCAGAAAAAACGCTCTGAAGAAGTGAATAGCCTCGTGAATGGGCCGGTCATCAATGCTGATGGTCGCCCCGATGTGGTCGTCAATCAACAGCAGGTCGATGATCTGCTGGATAGTCTGGGTTTCTGAGGAGGATCAGGTATGAGCGACTTTGCTGGCATGGAAGATCTGCTGCAGGATTTCCTGCAAGAAGCCCACGATTTGCTGTCGGATGTCGACAACAAGCTGGTTGACCTGGAAAAAATGCCCGATGACCGGGGCTTGTTGAACGATATTTTCCGGGGGTTCCACACGGTCAAGGGAGGGGCCGGCTTTCTCAACGCCACCGAACTGGTGACCCTGTGCCACCTGACCGAAAATCTCTTTGACAAGCTGCGTAACGGTGAGCTGCATCTGACTCCGGAGTTGATGGACTTGATCATGGCCGCCACCAAATGTGTGCGGGATATGTTCGGGGATCTGTCTTCCGGCGTGCAGCCGCTGCGGGCGCCCGCAGATTTGCTGCACGCCCTAGAGGGTGTCCTGAAGGGGGAATCGCCGGCTCCCGTGGCGGCTCCCGTGGCAAGCGCAGCCCCCGCTGCCGCGACGCCCTCGGGCACCGAGCCCGACTGGGAGAAGCTGCATGCCAGCGTTTCAGGCCAGGCCGTGGCCGCCACCGGCGAGGTGATCACCCGGGCCGAAGTGGCGGCTGCCAGCGCTGCTGCGGCGGCACCGGAAAAGCCTGCCCGTCGGACTGCCGACCGCCCCGCCTCCGGCAGTGGAGGCGGACGCCGGATCGAGGAGCGGGCCCGCGAGAACACCATCCGTGTCGATACGGCCCGTCTCGACCAGGTGCTCAATCTGTCCGGCGAAATCGGCCTGACCAAGAACCGTCTGACCAGCCTGCGGGCCGACATCCTGGCCGGCAAGAATGATCCCGAGACCCTGCATGCCCTGGACCAGGCCGTAAGCCAGCTCGACCTGCTGGTTTCGGACCTGCAGAACTCGGTCATGAAGACCCGCATGCAGCCGATTGGCCGCCTGTTCCAGAAGTATCCCCGCATTGCCCGGGATCTGGCGCGGCAACTGGGCAAGGACGTGGAACTGGTGCTCGCCGGTGAGGAAACCGAAGTCGACAAGACCATGATCGAGGATCTCGCCGATCCCTTGATCCACCTGATCCGCAATGCGGTAGACCATGGTGTCGAAAGCCCCGCCGAGCGGGCGGCGGCCGGCAAGCCCGCCAAGAGCCTGGTGCGCCTGGAGGCACGTCAGGAGGGCGATCACATCGTCCTCATCGTCGCCGATGACGGGCGTGGCATGAGTGCCGAGCGC
The DNA here is from genome assembly GCF_049658005.1 of Azovibrio sp. NCBI lineage: Bacteria > Pseudomonadati > Pseudomonadota > Betaproteobacteria > Rhodocyclales > Rhodocyclaceae > Azovibrio > Azovibrio sp. Next base: position 9,555 of record NZ_JBASOH010000055.1, read on the forward strand.
ATTCGCGCCAAGGCGGTGGAAAAGGGGCTGATCACCGAGGAAGAAGCCAATACTCTGGATGATCGCCAGAGTTTCAACCTCATCTTGCTGCCGGGCTTCTCCACCAAGACGGAAATCTCGGATGTTTCCGGCCGTGGGGTGGGCATGGATGTGGTGAAAACCAATATCCAGAACCTCAACGGTTCCATTGAAATCCGCTCGGAGCCCGGCAAGGGCTCGGTGTTCCTGATTTCCCTGCCGCTCACCCTGGCCATTCTGCCGGTGCTGCTGGTGCTGCTGGGTGATCAACCCTTTGCCTTGCCGCTGTCTTTGGTGCGCGAGATTTTGCCCATCGAGCAGGACAAGGTTCAGGAAGTGGGCGGGAAGACGACGCTGGTGGTCCGCGGCGAGATACTTCCCGTGGTTTCCCTGGCTCGCCTGCTCGGCTGGCAGCAGGTGCGCTATCCCGAATACGGGGTGTTCATGCAAACGGCAGAACGCAGCTTCATCCTTGGCGTGGATAGCTTTGCCGGGCGGGATGATGCAGTGATCAAATCTCTTGAAGATTTCCGTCCGCGCGGCGTGGCGGGGGTGACCACCCTCTCCAACGGTCAGATCGTGCTGATTCTCGACATGAAGGAACTGCTCGCGGATGTGGGGCAGCACATGGATGGAATAGGCCGGGGGATTCCTGCACTCGACTTTGTTTGATCAATAAATTCAATGTGTTGCAACAAGGGCCCTGCGGGGCCCTTGTTGCTTGGGGCGGCGGCAGCGCCGCCAGCCATCCGGGCGAACTTGATAATTTTTTTAAAAAAGCGCTGTACCTATTTAATTTTCTTGGTTTTTTTCTATAATAGCCATGTCAAAACGGTTGTGCGCCCATGGCAGAAGATAGCGACGTCGAGAAAACAGAAGAACCTACGGGCCGGCGTCTTTCGCAAGCCCGCGAGGAAGGTCAGGTTCCCCACTCCCGGGAGCTTGGGAGTTTTCTCGTGCTCATGGTGGCGGCCTCGGCCTTCTGGTTGCTGGGTGCCTGGCTGGCCCAACGTGCGGTCTTGATCATGTCCAGGGGGCTCGATATGGACCCGGCCTTTCTGAAGCAGCCCGAATTGGCTCTCTTGCGGCTTTATGACCTGTCCCTGGATGCCTTGATCAGCTTTTCCCCGCTGGTGCTGGCGCTCATCATCGCCTGTCTCGTGCCGCCTTTCGTCCTGAACTCCTGGGTCTTTTCCACCAAGGCCATCATGCCGGATCTGAACAAGCTCGACCCCATCGCCGGGATCGGACGGATGTTTTCCTGGAATAGCCTGATGGAACTGGTGAAGTCCATTCTCAAGGCCGTCATCATCGGGGGGACCGCGGTACTGGTGCTCTGGAAACACTGGGATGAGATTTTCGGGCTGATGTCGATGCCGCTGGAGGCGGGTCTGGCATCGGCCGGAGATTTGCTCAGTTTTGCTTTCCTGTTGATCGTCTCTGCCATGTTCGTCATCGTGCTGGCGGATGTGCCCTTCCAGATCTGGCAGTACTACGACAAATTGAAGATGACCAAGGACGAGGTCCGCCGGGAAAACAAGGAAATGGAAGGCGATCCCATGGTCAAGGGACGGATCCGCAGCCTGCAGCGTGAGGCCGCGCGCAAGCGCATGATGGCGGCGATTCCCGAGGCCGATGTGATCGTGACCAACCCGACCCACTATGCGGTGGCCTTGTCTTACAAGGAGGGCATGGGGGCCCCCAAGGTGCTGGGCAAGGGGATGGGCGTGATTGCTCAGCGGATCAAGGCGCTGGGTGCGGAGCATGGGGTGCCCCTGCTGGAGGCGCCGCCTCTGGCCCGTGCCCTGTACCGGCATGCCGAGATCGATGACGAGATTCCTGGTGCCCTTTATGGGGCGGTGGCCGAGGTGCTGGCCTATGTGTATCAGCTCTCGCGCTGGCGCTCGCTGGGGGGGGAGTATCCGATGCCGCCTCGGGATGTGCGGGTGCCGCCTGAACTGGCCGTGCCGGCGGAGGCCGCTTGATGGCGGGCGCCACCCTGACCCTGCAGAATGTATTGGGCCGGCTGAATATATTCCAGCTGGCCGCGCCGCTTCTCATCGTCATGGTGCTGTCCATGATGGTGCTGCCGCTGCCACCTTTCATCCTGGATGTGTTTTTCACATTCAATATCGCCTTGTCGATTCTGGTTCTGCTGGTGGCCGTGCAGGTCAGGAAGACCCTGGAATTTTCGGTATTCCCGACCGTCTTGCTGGTCACCACCTTGTTGCGCCTCTCCCTCAACGTTGCTTCTACCCGGGTGGTGATGATGGAGGGGCATAACGGTCCTGCGGCGGCAGGCAAGGTCATCGAGGCCTTTGGTGAGTTTCTGGTGGGGGGAAACTACGCCGTCGGGATCATCGTTTTCCTGATTCTCGTGATCATCAATTTCATGGTCATCACCAAGGGTGCCGGCCGGGTCGCCGAAGTGGCCGCCCGCTTCACCCTGGATGCCATGCCGGGCAAGCAGATGGCGATCGATGCTGACCTCAATGCCGGCTTGATCGGCGAGGACGAGGCACGGCAGCGCCGCCAGGATGTGGCGCGCGAGGCCGAGTTCTTCGGTTCCATGGACGGTGCCTCCAAATTCGTGCGCGGCGATGCGATTGCCGGCATCATCATCACCCTGATCAATGTCATCGGCGGCTTGATCATTGGCGTGGTCCAGCATGACCTGTCTCTGGCAGAAGCCGCCAAAATCTACACCTCGCTGGCGATTGGGGACGGCCTGGTTGCGCAAATCCCGGCCCTGGTCATTTCCATTGCGGCGGGCATGGTGGTGACCCGTGTCTCGGATGAAAAAGAAATCGGCGTCCAGTTCATCAGCCAGATTTTCCATAATCATCAGGTGGTTTACATCACCGCCGGTATCGTCGGAGGCATGGGGCTGATTCCCGGGATGCCCAATCTGGTCTTTCTGCTCTTGGCCAGTGCCCTGGGTTATATCGGCTGGCGCATGTCACGGCGCAGCAGGGAGCAGGCAAGGGCGACGGCGGCTCCGGCGCCGGTGGTGCCGCCGCCCTCTCAAGAATCCCAGGAAGCCAGTTGGTCGGATGTGGTGCCGCTCGATGTGCTGGGGCTGGAAGTGGGCTACCGCCTGATTCCGCTGGTAGACAAGAATCAGGACGGCGAACTGTTACGGCGCATCCGTGGAATCCGCAAGAAGTTTGCGCAGGATGTGGGTTTTCTGGTGCCGCCGGTTCATATTCGCGACAACCTTGAACTCAGGCCCAACGCTTACCGTATTTTGCTAAAGGGCGTGGAAGTGGGACAAGGCGAGGTATTCCCGGGCCAGATGCTGGCCATCAATCCCGGGCGCGTGGCGGGCACCCTGCCGGGCACGGTGACGACCGATCCGGCCTTTGGACTCCCCGCCATCTGGATCGACATGAGTCTGCGTGATCAGGCTCAAGCCTATGGTTACACGGTGGTGGATTCATCCACCGTCGTGGCGACCCACCTCAACCACCTGATGCTCTCCAATGCATCCGCCCTGCTCGGACGTCAGGAGGTGCAGCAACTCCTCGACCACCTGGCCAAGGAAATGCCCAAATTGGTGGAGGACCTGGTGCCCAAGATCCTGCCGCTCGGGACCTTGCAAAAAGTGCTCCAGAACCTGCTCGACGAAGGGGTGCATATCCGCGACATGCGCACCATCATCGAAACCCTGGCAGAGCATGCCGCGCGGACCCAGAATCCGGATGAACTCACCGCCCAGGTGCGCGTGGCATTGGGGCGTGCCATCGTTCAGCAACTTTATCCCAGTGGTAACGAGATGTCCGTCATGACGCTCGATCCGCAACTGGAGCGCCTGTTGCTCCAGACGGTGGCCGGCACGGCGGGGACATCGGCCCTCGAACCCGGCCTGGCCGAGGGGCTCTTGAAAGAAGCAGCGGCCGCAACCCGGCGCCAGGAAGAACTGGGCATGCCCGCAGTGCTGCTCGTGCCGAGCGCCATCCGGCTCCTGTTGTCGCGTTTCCTGCGGCGCAGCATTCCTCAACTGAAGGTGATCGCCCATGGCGAAGTCCCTGAAACCAAGATACTCAAAGTGACCTCGATCATTGGAGGCAGGTCATGAATGTAAGAAAATTCATTGCAGTCAATGCGCGCGAAGCCCTGCGCAAGGTCAAGGAAACCCTGGGTCCGGATGCCATCATCCTTTCGAATCGTGGAGTGCCGGGAGGGGTCGAAATCATGGCAGTGGCGGCCCGCGACATGGCCATGATCGTTCCTGCGGCCGACGAGCCGGTGCGCCAGAATCCCCCCAGGACGGCTGCTTATCCGGAGGAGGACGGCTACCGGGTGAGCCTTTCGACCTCGGCGGCAGCCTCCCACCGCAAGGCGGAAGTGGCGCCACCACCGCAGCAGCCCATCCGGCCGGCACCGGCGCCCGCCAGACCGGTTTCCCGGCCAGCACCGGCCAGCGCCCCGGTCAATGCTTCGATTCCCCGGCCGGGCTCACTGCGCCAGGCCGGGCTCGATGCACCTCGAGCCCCCCAGGCCGCCGGGCCTGTGCCCACGGTCAACGCCCGGCCCACCCCGGCGCACCATGCCGGGGCGGAAGTGGTTCCGGCGGCGGTGATGGAAGAAATCCGCGCCTTGCGTAAGATCGTCGAGCAGCATCTGGCGGGCTTTGCCTGGGGAGAGAGCGCCCGTAACGAACCCGTTAAAACCGAAGTGTTGCGCCAGATGCTGGATGCGGGGTTTTCGCCGCAACTGGCCCGCGAACTGCTGGCGGAACTGCCGCCCGAAATGGATGCCGTGCAGGCTGTGGCCTGGGTGCGTGGGGTGGCGGACCGCAGTTTGCTGACCCTCCATGCCGAGCAAGACATCATCGACAAGGGGGGGGTTCATGCCTTGATGGGACCCACCGGGGTGGGCAAGACCACCACGACCGCCAAGCTTGCGGCCCGTTGCGTTTTGCGGCACGGCGCAGGCAAGGTGGCACTGGTCACGACGGATAGCTACCGGATCGGTGCGCACGAACAATTGCGTATTTATGGCCGCATTCTTGGGGTGACCGTCTATCTGGCCAAGGATGCCGCGGAATTACAGCAAATCCTGCTGGAGCTCAAGCATAAGCACATGGTACTCATCGACACCATGGGGATGAGCCAGAAAGACCGCCTGGTGGGCGAATTGAATGCCATGCTGACCGATTGTGGCGTCCGGCGGCTGCTGGTCATGTCGGCGACTTCGCGCGGCGACACCCTGGATGATGTGGTCAAGGCCTACCGGGGCGATGACCTGGCCGGCTGCATTCTCACCAAGGTGGATGAAACGGCCAGCCTGGCCCCCTCACTGGATGCCATCATGCGGCATGGCTTGCGCCTGCACTATGTTTCCAATGGGCAGCGCGTGCCGGAGGATTTGCATTTGCCCAACCGTGCCTATCTGCTGCACCGTGCTTTCAAGGAAACTCCGGAGGTCTCGCCGCATCGCTACCACGGTCTCGAGCCCGGGCTGATGATGGCCAATGCCGGAATCGTTGCGAGCGGAGGACGGCGTGGCTGATTTTTGCCAGGATCAGGCGGCAGGCCTGCGTCGGCTGTTCGGCCATGATCAGTTGCGTGTCATCGCTTTCGCCTCGGGTTCAGCCGGCGCCGGCAAGACTTCGATCGTCGCCAACGTGGCGGTCGCCCTGGCGCGCCAGGGCAGGGAAGTGCTGGTGGTGGATGAAAATCAGGGGCCTCACGACGTGGGCGGATTTTTTGGTTTGCATCCCCAGGGGGATTTGCTGCAGGTTTTGAACCGGCAGCGCAGCCTCGGGCATGTCCTCTTCAGCCCCGTATCGGGCGTCAGCGTCCTGCCGGCAGGGCGTGCCGCGCGTCAATTGGGCAGCCTGACTGCCGCGCAGCAACATGCCATGGTGGAAGGGGTGAATTCCCTCGAGCATCCGGCCGATGTGATTCTCGTCGATACTTGCAACGACCATGCTCACGGCTTTTCGCCCTGGGGTCTGGCCGCCGGTGAAACCGTGATGGTCGTGTCAGGCAATGGCGCCTCCATCACCGATTCCTATGCCCTGATCAAGAAGGTCAGTCTGGCGTTTTCGCGGCGGCATTTCCGGATTCTGGTCAACCGCGTGAAGTCGATGGCGGAGGGTTCGGTCATTCATGACAATCTGCACAAGGTTGCCGCCCAGCGCGGAATTGCACAGCTGGAGTATGGCGGGGCAATACCGCTGGATGGCGCCCTGCGGCAGGTCGGGCAATTGTGCCAGCCCATCGTGGCCAGCTTGCCGGATTCGCCTGCCGCCATTGCGCTGAGGGATTTCGCGACTGAATTGCTGGCATGGCCCAATGCCGAATATGAGCAGGGCGGGGTCGAACATTTCATCCAGCAACTGCTACACTTGAGCCATCGTCTATCTCCCAGCGTCTTGCTTGCCTAAATGTATACAGCCGCCGGTCAGCCCGACAGGGAGCAACTGGTCCAGCACTATTCTCCGCTCGTCAAACGCATCGCCCATCATCTGATGGTGCGCCTGCCCGCCAATGTCCTCCTGGAGGATCTGGTGCAAAACGGCATGATCGGCCTGCTGGATGCCATGGGGCGTTATGAGGAGGGAATGGGGGCCCAGTTCGAGACCTATGCCAGTCAGCGCATTCGTGGCGCCATGCTGGATGGACTGCGGGACAACGACTGGCTGCCCAGAAATTTGCGTCGGGAAATGCGCCGGGTCGAGGTGGCCTTGCAGCAACTGGAGCAGCAAAATGGCCGCGCGCCCAGTGAGGGGGAACTGGCGGCGAATCTGGGCATGTCGCTCCAGGAATATCAGAAGTTGCTGCTGGACGCGCGAGGGCACCAGGTGGTTTATCTGGAGGATTTCGGCTCGGAAGACGGGGAATCCTTTCTTGATCGGCACATGGGGGTCAATGATGAAGATCCCGCCCGTCTGCTGGAAGACAAGGATTTGCGCCGCGAGATGGTCGCTGCCATTGCGGCCTTGCCGGAGCGCGAGCAGATGGTGATGGCCCTGTATTACGAGCAAGAGCTGAACCTGAGGGAAATCGGGGAGGTCTTGGGGGTGACGGAATCCCGGGTTTGCCAACTCCACAGCCAGGCCATTTCCCGTATCCGCGGCCGGATGTTCGGCGCGGCGGCGCAGCAGCCCAAGGCACGACGGAAGGTGAAGGAGCGTGGATAAGATCAGTCTGTTGGGCCTCATCGTCGGCATTGGCGCCATTCTGGCGGGCCAGGTGCTCGAAGGCGGGCACCTCGCCTCCCTGGTGCAGCCGACCGCCCTGATGATCGTCCTGGGAGGGACCCTGGGGGCGGTCATGCTGCAAAGTCCCTTCGATATTTTCAAGCGCGGCCTGAAAATGACGAAGTGGGTTTTTCTGCCCCCCGTCGTCGAGCACAGGAAGTTGATCGATCAGGTTTCGCAATGGAGCCATCTTTCCCGCCGGGAAGGCTTGCTGTCCCTGGAAAATGCGACCCAGCAGATCAAGGACCCGTTTGTCAAAAAGGGCCTGCAGCTTCTGGTGGATGGCGTGGACCCAGGACGTCTGCGTGAAGTCCTCGAGGTGGAAATCAATACCTTTGAAGAGGGAATGCGGCAGGGCGCCAAGGTATGGGAGTCTGCGGGGGGGTATTCACCCACCATCGGCATTCTCGGGGCGGTGATGGGCTTGATTCATGTGATGGAGAATCTTTCCGATCCTTCAAAGCTGGGGGCCGGTATCGCCGTCGCCTTCGTGGCGACCATTTATGGTGTGGGGCTCGCCAATCTGGTGTTCCTGCCCATTTCGACCAAGCTGAAGGCTTGTATCGCCGGCCAGGTGGTGGAAAAAGAGATGTTGCTGGATGGTCTGATGGGGATTGCGGTCGGTGACAATCCCCGGATCATCGAGAGTCGTCTGCAAGGATACCTCCATCGGGATTCCCCGGCGCAAGCCCAAAAAGCTGGGCGGCGCTGAGGGCGGCCATGGCTCGCAAGAAAAAAGTCGAAGAGCGTGAGAATCACGAGCGCTGGCTGGTTTCCTATGCGGACTTCATTACCTTGCTGTTTGCCTTTTTTGTGGTCATGTATGCCCTGTCTTCGATCAATGAAGGCAAATACCGGATCCTGAGTGAATCCCTGAACAGTGCCTTCCGGAATGTGACCGACAGATCCGCCGGGCAGATCATGTTGATGACCGAGGGGGCTCCACCCTTGCCCGCGCCAGTGGCCAAGGCAGAAAAGGCGGTGGATGAAGGCAAACTGCGCCAGCGTGAGAAGATGCGCAATATGGCCCGGGAAATCATGAAGGTGCTGGCGCCGCTGGTGCGGCAGGGCAAGGTCAGGGTGCTGGAGACCAGTCGTGGAGTCAGCATCGAGATCAATGACAGCATTCTCTTCGCTCCCGGCCAGGCGCGCCTCGAACCGCGCTCCATTGCTGCCTTGCAGGCGGTTGCCCAAGTGCTGGCGGATAGCAATTTCCCCATTACCATCGAAGGGCATACCGATAACATCCCCATCAACACCCCACAATTTCCTTCAAATTGGGAACTCTCCGCCGTGCGGGCAACCACCGTACTGCGGCTCTTCGTCGATTCAGGCGTGAGTCCGGACAGACTGACGGCCATTGGGTATGGGGAGCAGCGGGCGGTAGAGAGCAATGACAGCGTCGAAGGGCGGGCCAGAAACCGCCGGGTCACCATCCTGATCGATTCCTTCGCGCCCGAAATGCCGGCCGAGGTGGTGACGGAGTTGAAGCCGGAGGATGAAGCTGAAGCCGGAGCCGTGAGGTCAGACTGAATCGCTGATACGGAAACGGGACGAGAATGAGGTTTGCCCATCCGGACCATAAAAGGTCCCGCGTGCATGCTGTCCGGTGATGGTTTCCAGCCGTTGGCGATTATTCCTGGATAACAAGGTGATGCACTGGCCATTCAATTCATTGAGGGTTTTGGCTTCGCGCGCCAGCTGTTGCAGCACTTGCCAGGCCTCGGTCAGTTTCGGGTTTTGTTGAGTCCGCAGCCATTGTTCGACACCCTCGCGATTTTCCGCGACGCCGAGCAGCAACAAAGACTGATGCCGTTCCTGTCCGATCCGGGAAAGCTCATCGATGAGGTTTCCCTTTTCTTCCATCAGTTTCTCGAGCACATCGAACTGACTGTCGCGTAAGGCGGCGTGTTCCTTTTTCAGCAAGGCCACGAAACGTTGCACGGCAGCAATTTCGCTGGCGATCAGCTGGTGGAAGGGCGGCACGGGCGGCACCATCAGGCCGTACGCTGAGCGTTGACCAGTTCTTGTGCCGTAGCAATCAGGTGATCTGCAATGGCTTCAGGATTGATACGGAAACGGCCTTCCGTGATGGCTTGCTTGATTTCCTGGACCCGGCCGGCATTGACGGGAGGTTCGGCGCTGTTGATTTGCACCGCAGTGCTCAAGCGGACCTGCTCCCCACTGGCTTCGGCCGGGACCGGCTTGGCGGGGGTGCGAGCCGGTGGCGTAGGCACCATTTTCAATGAGGTATCGATTTTCACGATGTCACCTATGGCAGATAAGGGTATGGATTCTAACGGCAAAGCAATGTGAAAGTTGAGCGATGCGCCAGAAAAATTTGACGTTTTTGTGTCAGGGCGAGGATTGCCCGACCCGTACCGTGCCATCGGCCTGGGCCATGCCACTGACAATGAGCCCGCTCGGGGTGCGAACCTGGATGATTTGCCCCTCGCTGGCGTTGTTGAGGGCTTTGCCCTCGTTCGTGGCAGTAAAGCCGGGGCCATGGAAAACAAGTTGGACAGACTGCCCCTGCTGAATGACGAGGGGAGCCGTGAGCTGATCCTGGCGCAGTGGCTGACCCGCAGGCAGGGAAAACCGGACGGTTTTGCCGATGGCCTGGGCCGGGTCCGTAATGATTCCGGCGGGGAGCGCGCCCAGATCGCCGGATTGCACGGTCAGATCGGTGGCTTGCAAGACCTGGCCCGTGGTAAGGGGTGCGGCGGTGGTGACATAGTTGCCAAGTATCGAGATGCGCACGGGCACAAAAATACTCCAGCGGCCCGGGGCATTGCAGCGTAAGCCAATGCTGGTGTTCCCCTGCAGGCGCGCCCCGTTTGGGGTAAAGGCCTGGTAGCTGCTGCAGGCGGGCAGGCGCATGCGCGGGTCGAGTGGGCCGGCCCTGACGCTTACTTGCCCGCCCTGGTTTTGCAATTGTCCAAGGACATGGTTTTCCACCAACTTGAGTAAGGCGGCGTGATCGTCGGCATGGGCGGGTGCGGCAAAGCCTGCCAGACTCCAGCAGAAGAACAACAAGGTGAGAAACGGTTTCATGGGCCCATTGTCACCCAAGGCGCTCGATAAAAAAACCCTTGTGGCTCTGCTTTAGCCAGATCGGCAAGTCTTGCCGCCAGCGTCCCCGGATCTCCCCGGAAATGCGGGCTGATGGATGATGGCACGAAGCATGCTTGGAATCAGGCAGTCAAAGCCAGCAAGGAGTAAAGGATGATCGGTGACGTCAAGGCCTACCTGAATGTCTATACCCAGGCGCTCAATCTGCGCACGTACCGCCAGCAGGTCCTCGCTTCCAATATCGCCAATGCCGATACCCCGCATTACAAGGCCCGCGATTTTGATTTCAGGACGGCATTTGAAACGGCGCTAGGGCAGCCTCAGGGGGTGGATGCGGTAGGGATGGCGCGAACTCATGCCGGGCATTTGCAGGGTACGGCAGGCGGGGTGGGGGCGGTCAATCTCCAGTACCGTAGCGAAACCCAGTCTGCCGTCGATGGCAATACGGTCGATATGGATGTGGAACGCGCCCAGATCGCCGATAACGCCTTGCAGTATCAGATCATTTCGCAATTCATGTCGGACAAACTGCGCGGCATGCGCACCGCCATCAGCAGCAATCAGGGCTGACGAGGAGAGACGAGCATGAGCCTTTTCAATGTTTTCAAGGTTTCCAGTAGCGCCATGTCGGCCCAGTCGCTGCGACTCAATGCGGTGGCTTCCAACCTGGCGAATGTGGATAGCGCGGTGTCCGCCAATGGACAGCCTTATCGGGCCAGGCAGGTGGTTTTTCAAGCCACTCCGATGGGGGGCGCAGGTGAGGCTTCCCAGGGCGTCCGGGTGACCCAAATCGTGGAAAGTGCGGCCCCGGCGCGTATGACTTATGACCCCCATAATCCGCTGGCGGATGAAAAAGGTTACGTGAGCATGTCCAACGTGGATCCGGT
>NZ_JBASOH010000056.1:0-6430 GCF_049658005.1 Azovibrio sp.
GGGCTGGGCCCGGGCCTCGCCAGGACGACGCGCACGCCCGGGAACCGCATCCGCAGCTTCCTTGGGCACCAAGGTAAAGTCGATGCGGTTGGTTTCCAGATCGGCCTTCACCAGTTTCACCCGCACCCGGTCGCCCAGACGGAAACGCTGGCCGGTGCGTTCGCCCAGCATCTGGTGCTTGACCGGGTCGAACTGGAAGTAGTCGGAACCCAGCTCGGAGACGTGCACCAGGCCTTCCACATAGACCAGGTCCAGCGCCACAAAGATGCCAAAGCCGGTGACGGCGGAAATGGTGCCGTCGAAAATTTCGCCGATACGCTCCTTCATGAAGTAGCACTTCAACCAGTTCTCCACATCGCGGGTGGCTTCGTCGGCGCGCCGCTCGGTCTGCGAGCAGTGCAGGCCGATCGCCTCCCAGTCACCGGGGTTGTAGCGTTCGCCGGCCAGCACCGCCTTGATGGCCCGGTGCACGAGCAGGTCCGGGTAACGGCGGATGGGCGAGGTGAAATGGGTGTAGTGCTCATAGGCCAGACCGAAGTGACCCACGTTCTCCGGGCTGTACCTGGCCTGCTTCAAGGAGCGCAGCATCACGGTCTGCAGCAACTGGGCGTCGGGCCGTTCCTTCACCTTTTCCAGGAGCAAGGCGTAATCCTTGGCCTTGGGATCATCCCCGCCGGTAAGGGCGAGGCCGAATTCGGAGAGGAAGCTGCGCAGGTTCTTCAGCTTTTCCTCATTCGGGCCTTCGTGGATGCGGTACAGGCAGGGCTGCTCATGCTTGGCCAGGAAATCCGAGGCGCAGACATTGGCCGCCAGCATGCATTCCTCGATGATGCGGTGGGCATCGTTACGGATCACCGGCACGATGTTCTCGATCTTGCCCTCGGTGTTGAAGATCATCTGGGTTTCGATGGTCTCGAAATCGATGGCGCCGCGCTTGACCCGGGCCTTGGCCAGGACCTGATAGAGCTTGTAGAGGTTCTGTAGCTGCGGCTCGAGGGCCTTGTGGATCTCGCTTTCCGGCCGGGCCGTGCCGGAGAGCCAGTCCCACACCTGGTTGTAGGTCAGCCGGGCGTGGGAGCGGAACACGGCCGGGTAGAAGCGGTACTGCCTGATCTCCCCCGTGGCGCTGATGCTGGCATCGCAGACCATGGCCAGGCGCTCCACATCGGGGTTGAGGGAGCAGATGCCGTTGGAGAGCTTTTCCGGCAGCATGGGAATCACCCGGCGCGGAAAATACACGGAATTGCCGCGCTGGAAAGCCTCCGCATCCAGGGCCATGCCCGGCCGCACGTAATGGGACACGTCGGCAATCGCCACCACCAGGCGCCAGCCCTTACCCTGCTTGTCGCAGAACACGGCGTCATCGAAGTCCTTGGCGGTTTCCCCGTCGATGGTCACCAGGGGCAGATCGCGCAAGTCTTCGCGGGCCTTGTGGTCGGTCTTCCTCACCGCATCGGGCACCTTGGCGTTTTCGGCCAGGCAATCCGCCGAAAACTCGAAGGGCAGGTCGTGCTTGCGGAGGGCAATCTCGATCTCCATACCCGGATCGGCGTAATTGCCCAGCACCTCGCTGATCCTGCCCATGGGCTGGGAATACCTTGAGGGCTGTTCGATGATGTCCACCATCACCACCTGGCCGGCCACGGGCTTGAACTTGGGCTTCTTCTCGGGCGGAATCAGGATGTCCTGGGTGATGCGGCGATTCTCGGGCACCACGAAGGCCACGCCGTGTTCCACGAACACCCGGCCCACCACCCGCGAATTGGCCCGGTCGGTGACTTCGACGATCGAACCTTCGGGACGGCCCTTCTTGTCCTTGCCGGTGATGCGCACCAGCGCCCGGTCGCCGTGCAGCACTTTTTCCATCTGGCGCTGTTCCAGGAAAATATCGGGGCTGCCGTCGTCGGGAATCAGGAAACCGAAACCATCGGGATGGCCCTGTACCCGGCCGGCGATGAGGCTGGCCTTCTCGGGCAGGATGAAATCGCCCTTGCGGTTCTTGAGCAGTTGCCCTTCGCGCTCCATGGCAGAGAGACGCCGGCAGAACATCTCCCGCTCGTCGGCGCCGATGTCGAGCAGTTCGAGCAATCGTTCGAGCGAGAGCGGCTGGCCCTGCTCTTCGAGCACCTGGACGATATATTCCCGCGATGGCAGGGGAAACTCATAGCGCTTGCATTCGCGCTCGTAAAAAGGGTCCGCACGGCGGACTTTGGATATTTTTCTTGTTGACATCAAATTTTCTTTCTTTAGAATATGGCGCTCTTCGCACCTGTGCCCAGGTGGCGGAATTGGTAGACGCACTAGTTTCAGGTACTAGCGCTGCAAGGCGTGGAGGTTCGAGTCCTCTCCTGGGCACCAGCAAAACTGGCGATCAAAGCTTCGGCAAAGCTTCGATTCTAGTCGCTAAATGCTGCAAAGCAAAGCAGTTGTTTCAGTCGGTTCACGCCCAGGTGGCGGAATTGGTAGACGCACTAGTTTCAGGTACTAGCGGGTAACTCCGTGGAGGTTCGAGTCCTCTCCTGGGCACCAGTGATCCACTGAAAGAACAGCAAAAAGCCCCCGACTTTCGGTCCGGGGCTTTTTTGTACGCGTCGTCTTTTGTGCGCGTCGTCTTTTGTGCGCGTCCCTTCATGCGCGTCCCGTGATGGGCCGGTCTGGCCGCGGCTGTGAACGACAGCAAAGACCAGGGCTCGGCAAGCCGGCTGGCCGCACCCCGGCAAGGGGCTTCCTTGCCGTCAGATTTGCCACCTTTCTACCGGCAGGAAGGAGCCCCACAACCGCGCCACGGTTTCCCGCACCTGCAGCGGGTTGCCGCTGGTGGCCAGTTGCAGTTGGCCATGGCCACCCAGCCGGCTTTCGCCCTGAAGGCGGCGCTCCACCTGACGGGCCACCGCCTCGCCGGTATCGACGAGGATGACGCCCTCGGGCAGACGGGCCGAAATGCCGGCCCGCACCCAGGGGTAATGGGTGCAGCCCAGCACCACCACATCGGCGCCGGCCCGGGCCAGAGGCTGCAGGTATTCATCCAGCAGGGCTTGCACCCTGGGGCTGTCGGGCCCCTCGGTCTCGATCGCTTCCGCCAGCCCCGGGCAGGCCTGGGATATCACCTGCACGGATTCGGCATAGGTCTGCACCAGACGCTGGAAACGGCCACTGGCCAGGGTACGGGTGGTGGCCAGGACGCCCACCACCCCGGTCCGGGTCAGTCCGGCTGCCGGCTTCACCGCCGGCTCCAGGGCCACCACGGGCTTGGGGATAGCGGCCCGGATCAACTCCGCCGCCGCCGCCGTAGCCGTATTGCAGGCCACCACGATGGCTTTGGCACCGCGCTCCACCAGGGCCGCGGCAATGGCCTGGCCCCGGGCCTGGATGAAGGACTCGGGCCGGTCCCCGTAGGGCAGGAAATGGGTATCGGCAAAGTAGATGAAGTCTTCGCCAGGCAGCCGCGCCCGCAGCGCGGCCAGGACGGTGAGGCCGCCCAGGCCGGAATCGAAGACGCCGATGGGTTGACAGGAATTCATGGGGGCTGCGCCAGTTGACTTGCATACAACAGGAACACACGAAACAGGAACACACGACTTACATCCGCGCAATCATGGCATCGCCGAACCCGGAGCAGGACAGTTCGTTCGCTCCCTCCATCAGCCGGGCAAAATCATAGGTGACCTGCTTGTCGCCGATGGCTGCTTCCATCGCCTTGATGACCCGATCGGCCGCCTCGACCCAGCCCAGGTGACGCAGCATCATCTCGGCGGAGAGGATCAGCGAACCGGGATTGACCTTGTCGAGCCCGGCGTACTTGGGGGCGGTGCCGTGGGTGGCCTCGAAACAGGCATACCGGTCGGACATATTGGCCCCCGGGGCGATGCCGATGCCGCCCACCTGGGCCGCCAGGGCGTCGGAGATGTAGTCGCCGTTCAAATTGGTGGTGGCGATCACGTCATACTCGGCGGGGCGCAGCAGGATCTGCTGCAAGAAGGCATCGGCGATGGAATCCTTGAGGGTGATCTCGCGGCCGCTCTTGGGGTTCTTGATCCGGCACCACGGGCCGCCGTCGATCGGCTCGGCGCCGAATTCCTCGCGTGCCACCTGATAGCCGGTGTCACGGAACAGGCCCTCGGTAAACTTCATGATGTTGCCCTTGTGCACGAGGGTCACCGACTTGCGGTCGTTATCGATGGCGTACTGGATCGCGGCGCGCACGAGGCGGGCAGAGCCCTCGATGGAAATGGGCTTGATGCCGATGCCGGAACTCTCCGGAAAGCGGATCTTCCTGACCCCCATTTCCTGTTGCAGGAAATCGATCACTTTTTTGACCGCCTCGGAACCCACCGCCCATTCGACACCAGCATAAATGTCCTCGGTGTTTTCCCGGAAGATGACCATGTTGGTCTGCTCCGGATGCTTCAGGGGCGAGGGCACGCCCTTGAAATAGCGCACCGGGCGAACGCACTGGTAAAGATCCAGCTCCTGGCGCAGAGCCACGTTCAAGGAGCGGATGCCACCGCCGACCGGCGTGGTGATCGGCCCCTTGATGGAGACCGAGTATTCCTTCAGGGCAGCAAAGGTTTCCTTGGGCAGCCACTCGTCCGGACCATAAAGCCGGGTGGCTTTCTCCCCGGCATGGACTTCCATCCAGTGGATTTTCCTGGTGCCGCCATAGGCCTTGGCCACGGCCGCATCGATCACCTTGATCATCACCGGGGTGATATCCACGCCGATGCCGTCACCCTCAATGAACGGAATGATGGGATTGTCCGGAGTTGCCTGACCCGGAACGATCTTCTGACCCCCCGCGGGAACCTCGATGTGAGATGGGCTCATTTCCCCTCCAGTGCTTGTCAGTATGGATGACAGGGATTCCTGTCTTGTCTCCCCCGTGCGGCACGGGTAACGCCAGCGCCGCCGGCAGGGATGTTTCCGGCAAGCACGCCGGTCGATTATCGCGGAAAGGTCGAGGGATGTCAGCCACCCAGGCTCCCCTGCCTGCCCGCGCAACAATCCGGTTGGGGGCAATTGAGCACCATCGGTATGCGGTCAACCAAGCCTTCATCCATATGCATTTTTTGAAGGCAGAGCTTGAGATAGTCCCTGTTGCAAACCATCTCCAATGATGAGCGAAAGGCTTTAACGACGTGCTCACCGTAAGCGGTCTTGACCTTCTCCCATGAGGAATTCGGTATCTCTCCCCAGTTGTCGATCATCATCGCCAAGTCGATGATGTCGCGGCTCATTGTGGCCTTATCCAGTCCGCGATCTGCGTTTGCAAGCAACTTTTCCGCGTACATGTCTTCAAGTGAGAGTGTCGGCACGCGGAAGACCGGGTGCTGGCTGCCTTGTATCGCAATGCGAGCTTCGCTGACAATCTCGACTTTGATCGGAGTTCCATCAACTTCAAGAATAGTACGGATTCCATATCGGTCCGCCCGCACTTCACGAAGATGCTGAATTGGCTCTTTAAGCAAAGCCCCAAGGCTGCCTGGTGAGATTGTGTTTCGCAAGAGGCGATAGCCTTCGTTGGAAGCGCATAGGAAATCAATGCCGAGTGATTCTCTGTATTCGGCAAGGGATAGAACTATCGCTGTTCCACCGCCAAAATAGCACTCTGTTTGGCCCAGGAGATCACAATTGAAGGCGTGCAGTACCTTTTCAATACGCTGGTGGTGAGGGCGATCAAACATTCATCACCCCCTTCCCGAACAGCGTTGTAAGCCGTTCGATTAACTGTCGTTCGTTGAGTGATAGTTTCTCTTCTTCAACGAAATGCCAGTTCCGTTCATACAAGGCGAATGCTTCCTCTTCCTCGACGAGATCATCATCCCGTCGATTCCACGCAAGCAATTTAAGTTGCGGATAATCTGCTAGGTGAATCTGCATTGCGACTCCAGAAGTGGCTCCGTTTGTTTGAACAGCTTTCCCCGATTCATAAGTGGACTCCGGGCGGGTTGCCAAAGGTGCAGAGTCGTCCACGGCGGCGGTGGTCGCTTGCGACGAACCGACCGACGCGGTGGGCAACTCGGGGCGCACCAGGAATTTCATTTTATGCAGCCTCGACCCGTTTGGGTAGCATGCACGCCCTCGCGGGCGAGTTGATCGCGCAGCATGCGAGCCCCCATGAAGGGGGGCTGCAGATGCCGTTCGTCAATGCGGCGCATGAGCGCCCAATCGGCATCGCTGACCGGGCGCGGCAGGTAGTACACCGTGCCCCGGCTGAGGCCCAGCAGCTTGGCCTGGGCGCGTGATGGGGAGGTCGTGCTTGCGGTCGATCATGGCTTTGCGCTCAGCAATCCCGCCTTGGCGAGCGCGCGCTCGAAAAAATCGTTCTCCAGCGTGAGCTGTCCGAGCTTGGCATGTAGCGGCACCAGATCTACAGGCTCCTTCTGCGCAGGCGCACCCCCGAAGACGTCGGCGGCATGCTCCAGCAGTGGGC